>JALEVO010000105.1 GCA_022788225.1 Oscillospiraceae bacterium
TTCTCAGCAATGATTAAGAAAACATGCAATAAGCATTACAAATGTGCCCTGTGCATACAGGAGTATATACTGAAAACATACAAGAAAACCATTAACGAGGACGAGCTTATAACGCTTGCAATCCATCTGAAAAAGGTCAGCGGAAAAGGCTGATTTTTATAGAATCATTATAAAACCGGTACCATTTATAATGATACAACAATAAAAAAAATCAGGAGGTATCAGCTATGAAAGACAAAATTTTCGGGGTTCTGCAAAGAGTAGGACGTTCTTTCATGCTGCCTATCGCATTGCTTCCGGTTGCAGGACTTCTGCTCGGAATAGGCAGCTCTTTCACCAACCCCACGACACTTGAAACATATCATTTAACAAACATTATCAAAGAAGGCGGTCTGCTCTATACCATTCTTGACATCATGAGCAAGACAGGAAGTGTGGTTTTTGACAACCTTGCACTGCTGTTTGCCATGGGCGTCGCTATTGGTATGGCGAAAAAAGAAAAGGAAGTTGCCGCACTTTCAGGTGCTATCAGCTACCTTATTATGAATACAGCTATCAGTACTCTTATTGCCGCAAAAGGCGGGGTTGAGGCTATGGCTGCAAACTCAACCACTACAACTCTCGGTATTACCACACTGCAAATGGGTGTTTTCGGCGGTATTATCGTCGGACTGGGCGTTGCGGCGCTTCATAACAGATTCTACAAGATACAGCTGCCGCAGGTACTGTCATTCTTCGGCGGTACACGATTTGTCCCTATAATATGCAGTCTTGTATATCTGATTGTGGGTATTGCAATGTTCTTTATCTGGCCAGTAGTACAGGGCGGAATTGCTCAGCTTGGTCAGCTTGTTCTCAAATCTGGCTATGCCGGAACATGGATATACGGTATAATCGAAAGAGCTCTTATACCATTTGGTCTGCATCACGTTTTCTATATGCCTTTCTGGCAGACAGAGCTTGGCGGTTCAATGATTATCGACGGCGTTACTGTTCAGGGTGCGCAGAACATCTTCTTTGCAGAACTTGCATCAAAGGCAACAGAGCATTTCTCAGTATCAGCAACAAGATTCATGTCAGGTAAATTCCCGTTTATGATTTTCGGTCTGCCGGCAGCTGCATTTGCAATGTACAGAGCAGCACGTCCGGAAAAGAAAAAAATCGTAGGAGGACTTCTTCTTTCCGCAGCGCTGACTTCAATGCTGACAGGTATCACAGAACCGCTGGAATTCACATTCCTGTTCGTAGCGCCTGTTATGTACGCAGTACACTGTGTTCTTGCCGGACTTTCATATATGCTTATGCATATCCTCAATGTAGGTGTGGGAATGACTTTCTCAGGCGGTGCAATTGACCTTACGCTGTTCGGTATTTTACAGGGCAATGAGAAAACAAACTGGATATGGATAGTTGTTATCGGACTTATCTATGCGGTTGTGTACTATTTTGTATTCTATTTTATGATTACAAAACTCAACCTGAAAACTCCGGGCAGAGAGGCTGACAGTGAGGAAACAAAGCTTTACACCCGCAAGGACGTAAATGCAAGAAAAGAGGCTGCTTCAAATGCAGTAAGCGACGGCTTTGACAGAGTAAGTGCACTTATCTTAAAGGGTCTGGGCGGAAAATCCAATCTTTCAGATGTTGACTGCTGTGCAACAAGACTTAGAATTACAGTAATTGACCCCGAACTGGTTCAGGACAGCCTGCTGAAAGAAAGCGGAGCGTCAGGGATTATTCATAAAGGCAATGGTGTGCAGGTTATTTACGGTCCGCAGGTATCAGTGGTAAAATCAAATCTTGAGGACTTCCTTGATACTGCTGATGCTGACAATGTTGACGAACTGCTGGGTGAAACTGTTCCGGCTGAACCGGTTTCAGAAGAAAAGTCCGAAAAGAAAAAAAGTCAGTCAATTACGCTGTATTCACATCTTAACGGTAAAATCGTAAACCTTGAGGACGTTGAGGACGAGGCGTTTTCTTCAAAGGTTCTGGGTGACGGTATCGCAGTAGAACCAGCAGAGGGTAAGCTTTATGCTCCATGTGACGGCAAGGTGGATATGGTTTTCGATACAAAACACGCAATTAACCTTGTTTCATCAGAGGGATGTGAAATTCTTCTTCACATAGGAATCGACACAGTAAAGCTGAACGGAGAATTCTTTGAAGCACACGTTTCTGACGGACAGGAAATTCACAGGGGTGACCTGCTGATAACCTTCGACATTGACGGAATCAGAAACGCCGGATACAAGACAACAACTCCAATGATTATCTGCAACACTGATGATTATTCTGAGGTAGTCGCCGCAGCATCAGGCAGTATATCAGCAGGAGAAAAAATAATTGAAATAAAATAAAAAGTCAGCCGGCTAAGTCCGGCTGAAAGAAAGGAAAAAGTTATGAAAACATTCACTTACACAATTACAGACGAAGTAGGAATCCACGCAAGACCGGCAGGAATGCTTGCAAAAGAGGCAAAGGGCTTTAAAAGCGAAATTCTCATTGAGAAAAACGGAAAATCAGTCAACGCAACAAAGCTTATGATGCTTATGGGACTGGGCGTAAAGTGCGGCGACACTGTTACTGTAACTGTTACCGGCGAGGACGAGGACGAAGCAGCTGCTGCTATGGAAGACTTCTTTGCAGATAATCTCTGATACTGAAAGGGGCGGCGAAAATGTTAAAGCTTAACGGAAAAGGTGTGTACGGCGCAGTCGCAACAGGTAAAATTTCTGTTTTCAAAAGACAGGAGGCGCAGGTTCGCCGCATTCATGTTGAAGATACGGCAGCTGAACTTGCCCGTGTTGACGCTGCAAAGAAAAAAGCTTCTGAACAGCTGTCAGCAATTTACCAAAAGGCGCTGAAAGAGGTAGGAGAAACCAACGCACAGATTTTTGAAATACACATGATGATGATTGAGGACGAAGATTATAACGAGTCCATTCAGAGCATAATCGAGAACCAGTCGGTAAACGCTGAATATGCTGTTGCTGTGACGTCGGACAACTTTGCTGAAATGTTTTCCTCAATGGACGATGCATATATGCAGGCAAGGGCGGCAGACGTAAAGGACATCTCAAACAGGATAATTGCCTGTATGGCTGAAAACGGCAGTGACCGCAGTGGTTCGGACGACAAGGTGATAATCTGTGCGGACGACCTTGCCCCCAGCGAAACAGTTTCACTTGACAAGGAAAGGGTACTTGCATTTGTTACGGCTCACGGTTCTTCCAATTCCCACACGGCAATTCTTGCAAGGAACATGAACATTCCTGCAATAATCGGGGTAGGGGACGAACTGCTTGAAAAAGTCAGTGACGGCGACATGGCGGCGGTTGATGGTTATACCGGAGAAATTTTTATTGACCCGGACGAGAAAACTCTTGCTGAAATTACCGCAAAGCAGAAGTCCGACCTTGAAAAGAAAGAACTGCTGAAATCCCTCAAGGGCAAGGAAAACATCACTCTTGACGGTACAAAGGTGAATATCTACGCAAACATAGGCAGTGTGGACAATATCGGGGCAGTACTGGTAAATGACGCAGGCGGTATAGGTTTGTTCAGAAGTGAATTTCTCTATCTTGAAAACAGTGATTACCCCACAGAGGAACAGCAGTTTCAGGCTTACAAAAAAGTTCTTGAAAGTATGGCTGGAAAAAAGGTAATTATCCGTACTCTTGATATCGGTGCAGACAAACAGGTTGATTACTTCAACCTTGACAAGGAGGAAAATCCGGCATTGGGATTCAGAGCAATAAGGATATGCCTTGACCGTCCGGAGATTTTCAAAACTCAGCTTAGAGCACTTTTCCGTGCGTCAGCATTCGGCAATCTGGGAATTATGTTTCCGATGATTACAAGCGTATCAGAGCTTGAAAGAATTCTTGCAGTGTGCGATGAAGTAAAGGCGGAGTTAAAGGAAAGCAATATTGAGTTCAGCGAAAAAACTGAAATCGGTATTATGATTGAAACTCCGGCGGCGGCTGTTATCAGCGACAGGCTTGCGCCTATGGTTGACTTTTTCAGCGTTGGTACAAACGACCTTACGCAGTACACCCTTGCCTGTGACAGGCAGAATCCAAAGCTTGAAGAATTCTGCGATACTCACCACGAAGCGATTTTGCGGCTTATTGAGATGTCTGCCAAAAACGCCCACGCAAACGGTGCATGGATTGGCATTTGCGGAGAACTGGCTGCTGATACAACACTAACCGAAACATTTCTTAAAATGGGAATCGACGAACTGTCAGTTTCCCCGTCATATGTACTTAAATTAAGAGATACTGTCAGAAACATTAATTTAAGTAAATAAATACTGCCTGTTGACTGAAATATGTCAACAGGCAGTTATTTATTGCTCCACCAATTAAACCTTGCTAAATTGGTGGAGCAATATTTTTATTTAAAGTGCCATTTTGCTCGCCGCTAAAGCGGCAACCGCAAAATATGGCAAATAGATGAGGCAAGTTTTACTTGCTTCATCTATATATTAAAGCTCAACCGGTTCAAATCTTACTCTTATATCCGGCAGTTTGTTAATTGTTGTGTAGCTGTTGTAAAGACCGTCCTCAATTGAAAGGTCGTTTTCACCGCTTGCCGGAGGTGCGAAAAGTTTCAGTGTCAGGTCGCATTCACCCTCCAGCGGCTTTTCAAAGAATGCAGACATAAGGTCGATAGTCTTTGCCTTTGGTGACTTGTAGAACCACTTGCCGTTTATCTCCATCATGATATTGCTGTCATCGTCAAAAGTTACTTCGCAGAATGTCGGATTCTTTTCAAAGTGTATCGGTACCGCAATGCCCTCAGCGTCTTCTGCACCGCCCCAGCGAAGCTTTACAGGAAACTGTATTTCCTCCTGTGTTGTCATTTCCGGCATGAACCATTCGTCGTGAATGATTTCCTTGTAGGTCTGCATAAGAGGCTGTTCAATTCCGCAGCCGGCGTTGTTGGGGTCTTCGATTTCAAGACCAAGTCTTCCTCTGTCACGGAACTGATAGAATGTAAAGCCTGTGAACCATTCAGCCTTTTCAGCTTTCACCATATCGCAGAATCCCTTAACCATTTCAGCCTGTTCATAAGCGCCGGTAACATCGCCGTCAGCGTTGAATTCAGCCATTGTCATTGGCTTTGCTTCACCGCCGTTTAAGTACTTGAAACGCTCAAAGCTTGCCTTTGTCTTTTCAAAAGTGTCCTTAACTGTTCCTCTGCTGTGGGAATTTCCGCCTCTTTCAGCAACGTCATAAGGCCAGCCCCAGTGGAGCGCCATGTACTTGTCAACAGACCACACGTCTGCTGCAGGAATAGTCTGTGCAAACTCTGCTTCCTTTTCCATTTCCGTCTTTGAGAGGTCCTCAATACCGCCGATACATACGACCTTTGAAACGTTAGGAGCGTGTTCGCTCAGAATTTTGCAGAATCTTACAAAAAAGTCCGCAACTTCCTGATAAGTACATCTCTTATTGAAAGAGAACCAGTTTCCTGTTGCCTCGTGATTGATTCTTAAAAACATTCGTCCGAACGGCTTTAAATCCTCGGCAATCTTAATAAGGTGCTCGTCACTTACATGAGGATCAACTGTAAGGGTAAGGTTTACGTCCTGTCCGTGGGCACGGATATCACGCATATATGTGAACGGTTCGCCCTCTGTATTTCCGCCAAGACCGCCTTTGTATGTAAAGTAATCGTCGTAAGGGTAGTCCCACGCAAAGCTTACATCCGGACTTGCATGAACAACGCTTGCACGTCCCGGCCAGCCCTCGTCCAGCGGATAGTAGCAGTACATAAGGCTTATTGCTCTGTGAGGTCTGCCAAGCTTGTGCAGAATATAGTCCTGATCAACATATTCTCCTCTTTCACTTCCGTCGCCTAAGTCAACAGTGCATTTAGCCTTTCCCATGTGGATTTTATAGATTTTTTCTTCCATATCAAAACTCCTGTGAATACATTTTTATAAGTCAATTATAATGTATAGTTTGGAATAAGTCAATAGGACTTTGAATTTTTGTTGACAAAGAAATACTTTTATGATACGCTTATTCTGAGGTGATTATTTTGCATGTTAAAAATATGCTTATTATAATAGAAATTGTTATTGCTGTTCTTTTTGTTATACCAGTCTTTTCCGGCATTTTAAATCCGGGAAACATTGCAGGAATACTTGTAAATGCACTGCTTTTGCTGATAACCATTTTTCATAAGAGCTTTTTCAGATTTGTTTCCGGCTTGTGGTCACATACAGGGGGAAAGATACTGGTTATTGCTGCCGGTACTGTGATTGCCGCCGCTCTGGTGTATGTTACAGTCCTTACTGCTTTTATGATTGGAGCAAAATCGGACAAACCCAGAAATCCCGATGCAGTGGTAGTTCTCGGATGTAAGGTCAACGGGGAAAAGCCCAGTAAGATGTTAAGAAGGCGTCTTGATTCGGCTGTGGAGTATCTCAGTGAAAATGAAGATGTTATATGCATTGTGTCCGGCGGAAAGGGAAGTGACGAAAAAATTTCCGAGGCGCAGGCAATGAAAGTTTATCTGACTGAACACGGCGTATCCTCAGACAGAATTATTATGGAGGACAAGTCTGTTAATACATACGAAAATCTGAAAAATTCAGCTGATATTCTCGGAAAGGATTTCGGAGAAATTGCAATTGTGACTGACGGTTTTCACCAGTACCGTGCAGGATATATCGCCGGACAGCTGGGATATGACGCTTCGGCAATAAATGCAAAGACAGATATCACAAGCTTGTCCCTCGACCCCACATATTATGTCAGGGAATGGATGGCGATTACCAATGAGTACCTGAAAAGTCTGCATTAGTTTTGCCAGAAACATTATATAATTGAGTGGTTATGCCTAAAATAAACAAAAAATACAAATCCTTTTAAAAAATTTCATACACTTCTCAATATTTAAGATTAATTTAAGAAAGCAATATTATAATGAATTTACTGAAAAAATAATAATTTGACTGTTGCCTGAAGTTTGCAGCAGCCAATGTAAAAAAGGAGAGGTTGGAAATGTCGAACAGGAAAAAATTCATGAAAGCATTATCTGCTGTAACTGCTCTGACAATTGTTACCGGTACAGGCTCGCTTGTAGGCGCTGCTCTTGCAGGAGACGCCAACGGAGACGGTATTATAGGTGTTCAGGACATCAGGGATCTGGGAAGTTTCATTGTAGGTTCTTCAGATAATGTTTCTGCCGACGCTGACATGAATGGTGATGGAGTTATAAACGTATTTGATATGGTTGCACTCAGAAGATCAGTGCTCCAGACACCTGTTTCAGATACAAACTATATTCATCTCAACGGCACATCAATCACAACAGAAGGCAGCAATATGGAGCTTAATGCTGACAGCAGCGTTGTTACTATCACAGCAAGCGGTTCATATTACATTGACGGTACTCTTACAGACGGTCAGATTATCGTAAATGTTCCGGACGAAACTGTTGACGCTGAAACAGTAAAGCTCTTCCTGAATGGTGTAAGCATGACAGGTTCTGCTGCATCACCGATTTTCGTTGAAAATGCTGAAAATACTTCAATCAATCTGGTTGAGGGTACAGTTAATACACTCAGCGACGGTACAGTGGCTTATGAGGGTGACTACCTTGAATGCGGTGTTCTTTACTCAAAGGACGATATGACTATCAAGGGCGCAGGTACACTGAATATCAACGCAGCTACACAGTACGCTGTTCAGTGCGGTAACGACCTTAAGATTACCGGTGGTACACTCAATGTTACAACAGCACTTTCAGACGCTGTAAGAGGTAAGACATCTGTTACTGTCAAGGACGGTATCATCAATATCGACAGTGCCGGCGACGGTATCAAGTCCACAAAGGGCAGTGTTGACATCTCAGGCGGTACTATTATTTCAGCTGCCGAAACTGACGCTGTTCAGGCTGAAACAACTCTGACAGTAAGCGGCGGCGAGGTTTACGCATACGGCGAGAGAAGTTTCACAGCTGGTCTTGACTATACAGTTGATATCACAGGCGGTACTGTTGTAGGAACAAGCAAGGAAGCATTCACAAACACAGCAGGAATCACTGTAAACTCAATGCTTCTCAACTACACTGAAAAGATCAGCAAGGAGAAGATTTCTATCCGCAAGAACGGTCAAGACGTATTCTCCGTAACCCCGGAAAAGAAATATATGTACGTTCTTATCTGCGATTCAGCTCTTGATAACGGTACATACAACGTATACACAGGCGATGTACAGATGACACATGACGCAGCTGCAACAGCTGGTGAGTTCGTTACAAGCGGTACTGTAAGCACATTCAATTCAGTTGCTGCAATTGGCGGTGAAGTTGTTGTAACAGGCAACACTATCACATTAAGTTCATCAGGAATCACATTCCTTGGCAGCGGTGCAACAGTAAGCGATGACAAGAACACAGTAACAATCACAGAACCTGGTACATATTCAGTAACAGGCGAAATGACAGGCGGACAGATTGTTGTTGACGTTGACAAGACAGCATACGTTGACGCAACTGTTGAACTTTCACTTGAAGGTATGTCACTTACAAACACATCAACTTCACCAATCTATGTTGCAAGCGTTGATGACAAGTGCGCAATTTCTGCAAAGAACGGCACAGTAAATACGATTTCTGACGGCACGGCAGAATACACAAACGCTGACGCAGACAGCGGTGCAATTTACAGTAAGGACGACCTGACCTTCAAGGGCAAGGGTACTCTTATTGTAAACGGCAACTATCAGGACGCAATTGTCAGCAAGAACGATATCAAGATCAACAACGGTACTATTCAGGTAACTGCTGCTGACGACGGTATAAGAGGCAAGGATTCTGTAACAATCGGTGACCCGGCTGATACTGATTTCAGTACTCTTAATGTTACAGTAAATACCAAGGCAGGAGATGCAATCAAGTCCACAGCAACTGATGCATCTACAGCTGACAAGACATACGGTATCGTTACAATAAACGGCGGCACTGTAGATGTCAACGCTTATGCTGACGGCATACAGGCAGAACAGCAGGTTGTTATAAACGGCGGCGATATCAACATTTATACCTTTGAAGGTTCAACATACACCGGCTCATCAGGCTCCACATCAAACAATCCGTGGGGCGGCGGCGGAATGCAGGACGGCAACAGCAATAAGACTGATATTTCCGCAAAGGGAATAAAGGCTGTAGGTCTTTATGACGAAGCCGGCACAACATGGCAGAGCGTAGGAGATATAACCATAAACGGCGGTAATATCACTGTTGATTCTTCTGACGACTCTATCCACTGCGGCGGTTCTATGAACATAAACGGCGGCACTATGAAGCTTTCATCAGCCGATGATGCGCTCCATTCAGATCACGACCTTACACTTGGCGCAAACGGTGGAAAGGCTGATGATTTTAACATTTACGTTCCAAAATGCTACGAGGGCGTTGAAGCTCAGAATATTTATCAGTACAGCGGTACAGTACTTGTCAAATCCGATGACGACGGCTACAATGCAGCAGGCGGTGCAGACGGCAGCGGAAACACAAATCCTGGCGGATTTAATCCGGGAGGCGGCTTTGGTTCAGGCGGTGACTACGTTCTCCAGATATCCGGCGGTGTTGCTATAGTTCAGTCTGCAAGCGGCGACCATGACGCATTTGATTCAAACGGAAGTCTGACTATTACAGGCGGCTGTGTAATCGCAAACGGCAACGAGCCTCTTGACAGTGACGGTACAAACAGCGCAAACGGCGGTACAGTTATAACAGCGTCACAGGGCAGCACTATTGCGGCAGGTACTCAGTTCACAGTAGCAGATGCATCGGGAAATGTTATCATTTCATTCAAGACAATGCAGGCTATGGGTTCAATCACCACAAAGCATTCTGATACAACCGTTACCGCATACACAGGCGGAACGATTTCCGGCGGCACAAACCTTATCGCTTCTGACAGCTCAGTGAATGTATACACAAGCGGAACGATTTCCGGCGGTACTGCAGCAAGCTCAGGCGGCGGTTCAACAAATCCATGGGGTTAATTGATTTAAGCCTATCTATTCCTTCATAATTAATTATAAAAATCCTCCTGTTGTCTGACGGGAGGATTTTTATTTCTGAAAATCCCCGGCTTTTATGCCGGGGATTGTTTATCAGAATATAGTTTCAATGACCTTTGAAGAATTTTCCGGAGTGTATACCCAATGGGAAATATGGCAGTCGGTTACAAAATATTTTAGCTTTTCTGCGTGATATTCTGCGTCAAATACATCGACTGCGATAAGCTTGACTTTCATTTTGTCCGGAATTATCGCCTTTATGTAAACGCTGGCATGCTGTCCGGGGCGAACATTGGGACGGGGTTCTGCAAGGCCGGCAAGATTGGGAGTAAGTTCAATAAAAATGCCGTAATCCTCTACGGAACGGACAATGCCTGAAACTGTTTCTCCGGTTTTAAACATCTGCGCATTGTCAAGCCATGTACCAAGCAGTTCCTTATGTGAAAGCCATATTCTGCCGCCTTCCAGTGATTTGATAATTACTTTTATATCCTGCCCCACTGCAAATCTGTCAGACGGGTGAGCAATTCTTGAAACAGAAATAGCATCAATGGGAATAAGCGACGGAATACCGCAGCCCACGTCAACAAAACAGCCGAACTGTTCAAGGTGCGTGACCCTTGCCGGTATGATATCACCGGGAGTCAGCTTTTCTATGTACTCACGTCTGCACTCCTCCTGTACCGCACGTCTTGACAAAACAGCGGTTTCATTGCCGTTTCGGTCAGGATTTATGGCAATTACCTTAAAGCAGACAGGCTTGTTTACTTTTGATATCAGAGCAATATCCCTTGTTGAACCGTCCTCAATGCCAAGTGCTCCTTCGATTCTCGGAATTATGCCTTTCATGCATGGCAGTTCAATTATCATGTTGTGTTCGCCGTCGCAGACGCTTACACGTCCCTCTAAAATTTTTCCGCCTGACATTGCTTCGTGCAGACCTGCTGAAGAACTGGTGAGCCGGATATTTTCAGCCGTATTTATAAGGCAGCCCTCAGGTTGATACATTTTCATTTAGTCCTTGCCTTTCCGATTCTTTGAGAATCTTTGTTTTTATTATTTGCCCGTATCTTTTTGGATACGGGCTTTTGTCACAGCCTTTTCGGCTGATTAATTTATATGCCGTTTATCCGGGATTTATGCGCCGGAAGTTACCCTTTAACATCATAACCTCCGCATGATATCAGACTTTGCAGAACTTTTTCACGCTGTCTTTCTTCACATAAAATTTCAAGTTTAACGGATTTAGTAAGCAGAAGCTCGTTTATCTGACTTATCTCCGCATTTCTTATCACTGATCCGGTCAGAAAATTGTTTGAATGAGTTGAAAAGGGGAACATTAATTTTGCGTTTCCCTCTGAAACCGTCAGGTCAGCCGGACTTTCTGCGCAGCCTTTGAATTTGCATTTGTTCTTGAATATAACAATCTTCTTCTGACCGTCAATGCGCTCCCTTATCATTTTTGCCGCAGATTCTGCAAGTTCCATAAAATCAAACTCTGCTGATAGTTTTGTGTACATTTTCAATAATAAATTTCGTGCTTTTGCACTTTCCTCCTTGCTTTTTTTATTATTTTTCTATAAATTTATAAAAATATTTGTAGAAAATGTTGCCTGAATCGAAAAAATAGGGTATAATAGAAATAAGCGTTTATTTATAGTGAACGCAAAAAACAATTTTGCTTTCACTATAATAATTTATTTTATTGCCTTGCACATCCGCTTACTTCGTAAGCTTCGTACATATCGGCAATGTATGATTGACAGGAGTATTGAATATGGACGTCAGACCCGGGGATATACTTGTAATGAAAAAGAACCACCCATGCGGCAGCAATGAAATGTATGTTATCAGATCCGGAATGGATTTTAAGCTGAGATGTGTGGGCTGTTCAAGAGAATTCATGATACCAAGAAATAAGATAGAAAAGAATATAAAGAAAATTGTACGAAACGATGAAGAAAACTGAATCCGGAATTACAGAAAGAAAAGGGGATAGTGAAAAGTGATTGACAAGATAAAGCTTATGGAGCAGCGATACAACGAACTTGGAAACAAGCTTTCAGAGCCGGGTATTGCCGATAATCAGCAGCAGTTTGCAGAGCTTATGAGAGAATACAAGAATCTTACTCCTATTATAGAAAAATATCTTGAATATCAGTCTGCTGAAAACAGCTTTAATGAGGCAAAAGAACTTCTTGATGCCGGCGGTATGGACAAGGACTTTAAAGAAATGGTTCAGGCTGAATTCGAGGAATCCAAGGAAAAAATGGAAAAGACTTCTGAAGAACTGAAAATTCTTCTTCTGCCTAAAGACCCTAATGATGACAAGAACGTTATCATCGAAATCAGAGGCGGTGCAGGAGGTGAAGAGGCAGCGCTTTTTGCCAACTCCCTTTACAGAATGTATACCATGTATGCTGAATCAAAGGGCTGGAAACAGGAGGTTCTAAGCTCTAATCCCACTGAACTTGGTGGCTATAAGGAAATAAGCTTTTCCATTGAGGGAGAGGGCGCTTACTCACGTCTGAAATATGAAAGCGGAGTTCACCGTGTACAGAGAGTGCCGGAAACAGAGTCCCAGGGGCGTATACATACGTCTACGGTAACAGTGGCAGTACTTGCAGAAGCAGACGAGGTTGAACTGGAGATAAACCCTGCCGACCTTAAAACCGATGTTTTCAGAGCAAGCGGTGCGGGAGGGCAGCATATCAACAAGACAGAATCCGCTGTAAGAATCACACATCTGCCTACGGGGGTTGTTGTTGAATGTCAGGACGAGAGGAGCCAGTACAAGAACAAGGACAAGGCTATGAAGATACTGCGCTCACGTCTTTATGAGGAACTGCAGCGTGAACAGCATGACAAAATTGCGTCAGAGAGAAGAACACAGGTGGGAACTGGTGACCGTTCTGAGCGAATCAGAACCTACAACTATCCCCAGGGACGTCTTACAGACCACAGGATAGGACTTACGATTTATCGACTTGAGGATATATTAAACGGGAATTTGGAGGAAGTGCTGGATGCACTGGCAACCGCTGATCAGGCGGCGAAGCTTGCAATGCAGCAGAACAGTTGAGAAAAATGGAAGAAACCAGATTGTTAACAGATTCAAGAGAGGATCTGATTTATGCGGCAAATTTAATAAAAAGCGGAAAGGTTGTGGGCATTCCCACTGAAACGGTTTATGGTCTTGGGGCAGACGCTTCAAACCCTGACGCAGTAAAGGCAGTGTTTGAGGCAAAGGGCAGACCGGCTGATAATCCGCTTATCGTTCATATATGCAGTATTACAACAGTAAAGGTACTGGCTCATGACGTCCCTGAACTTTTTTATCGCCTTGCTGAAAGGTTCTGGCCGGGACCTCTTACAATGATAGTACCCAAAAACAAAACTGTTCCCTATGAAACCTCCGGCGGACTGGAAACAGTGGGTATAAGAATGCCTTCACATCCGGTTATGAGGGAGCTTATTGCCATGAGCGGACCAATTGCGGCACCGTCTGCAAATATTTCGGGATATCCCAGCCCTACTACTGCACAGCACGTTTTAAAGGACATGAACGGAAAGATACCGGCTGTTATTGACGGGGGAGTGTGCAACTTTGGCGTTGAATCCACTGTTATTTGTTTTGATGACAGGAATACTGTAAGGATACTCAGACCAGGCAGTATTACAAAGGAAATGCTTGAAGAAATTGCGGATAAAGTTATTGTGGACAGTGCAATCATCAATGACATTCAGGACGGTCAGAAGGCTATGTCGCCGGGCATGAAGTACAAGCATTATTCGCCGGCTGCCGACGTAGTAATAGTTGAGGGGGACATTGAAAGCTTCTGCCGGTTTGTGGGTGAAAACAATTCAGACGGCTGTTTCTGTCTTGTGCCGGACGGTGACAGCGAATACAATATACCGTGCAGATACCAGACCTACGGCGCAGACAGCAGACAGCAGGCTCATAATCTTTTTGCAAGACTGCGTGAACTTGATGAAATGGGCGCACGAAAAGTCTTTGTCAGACCGCCGTCAAAGGACGGAGTTGGTCTTGCAGTTTATAACCGTCTGCTGAGGGCGGCAGGATTTGAGGTGATAAGCCTATGAACTGTCTGGAAAATGTTATGATTGTCGGTCTGACAGGTCAGACAGGCGCAGGTAAAACAACAGTCTGCCGTGTTTTTGAGGATAACGGTTTTACGGTGATAAATGCGGATAAGGTTGCAAGAGATGTCACAGTCAAGGGTTCGCCATGCCTTAAGGAACTGTGCGATTTTTTCACTAAGGATATTCTCTTTGAGGACGGAAGTCTTAACAGGCATATGCTCGGTGATATTGTTTTTGCTGACAAGAAAAAGCTTGAAATATTAAATTCCGTTACATATCCTTACATCAC
>JALEVO010000012.1 GCA_022788225.1 Oscillospiraceae bacterium
AAGACTATATCTGCAAACGGCTGTTACGCCATGAGCGTTATAACGTCTGTTACCGCACAGAATACTCTGGGAGTAAGCGGTATTCACGATATTCCGCCGGAATTTGTGGAAAAACAGCTTGAGGCAGTCTTTTCCGACATTCGTCCCGGCGCCGTTAAGATTGGTATGCTTTCCGATACGGAAATCATAAATTCTGTGGCTGATTTCCTTGAATGTGAAAAGGCTGAAAATGTTGTGGCTGATACAGTCATGGTGTCCACAAGCGGGCACAGGCTTATTGCGCAGGACGCAGTAAAGGCACTTGTGGAGAAGATTTTTCCGGTGGCGGACATTGTAACGCCGAATATTCCGGAGGCTGAAACCCTGACCGGAATGAAAATTCAGTCCGAATCTGACATGAAAGCCGCTGCGGAGAAAATTATGGGGCTGGGGTGCAAAAGCGTACTTGTCAAGGGCGGTCACCTTAAATCCGCTGCCGCAGACGTTTTCTATGACGGCAGGGAATTCAGCGTTTTTCGCAATGTCATAATTGACAACCCCAATACTCACGGCACAGGCTGTACCTTGTCCTCGGCAATTGCGGCAAATCTTGCTTTAGGGCACGGCATGGCGGAGAGTGTGGAAAATGCTAAAAATTATGTAACAGGGGCTATTGCAGACGGTCTTGACCTGGGAAAGGGAAGAGGTCCGCTTAATCATTTTTATAATAAATTTTGAATGCAGAAAGGAAGTATAAATGAATTACAAAACTCAGATGGAAGCAGCGAAAAAGGGTATTATTACACCGGAAATGGAAGTCGTTGCTAAAAAGGAAAATATTGATAAAGAAGTTATCAGAGAAAAGGTTGCGTCAGGCTGTGTGTGTATTCCAGCCAACATCAACCATAAGGCTTTAAGCGCAGAGGGAATCGGTTCGGGACTGAGAACAAAAATCAACGTAAATCTCGGTATTTCCGGAGACTGCAAAAACTATGACATGGAAATGCAGAAAGTAAAAATGGCGATAGACTTCGGCTGTGAGGCAATAATGGATCTCAGCAACTACGGCAAGACAAATACTTTCCGTCAGGAACTTGTTGCAATGTCTCCGGCTATGATTGGTACTGTACCAATGTACGACGCTATCGGCTACCTTGAAAAGGATCTCCTTGAGATCACTGCAAAGGATTTCCTTAAAGTCGTTGAGGCACACGCAAAAGAGGGTGTTGACTTCCAGACAATTCACGCCGGAATCAACAGAAGAGCTGTTGAGGCGTTCAAGCGTCAGGGCAGACTGACAAACATTGTTTCCAGAGGCGGCTCACTGCTTTTTGCATGGATGGAAATGACAGGAAATGAAAATCCGTTCTATGAGTACTACGACGAAGTGCTGGACATTTTAAGAGAATACGACGTTACAATCAGCCTTGGTGACGCTTTAAGACCGGGTTCAATCAACGACAGTACAGACGCAGGACAGATATCCGAGCTTATCGAACTGGGGGCACTGACTGAAAGAGCGTGGGCAAAGGACGTACAGGTAATGGTTGAGGGTCCGGGACACATGGCAATGAACGAAATTGCCGCTAACATGACTATTCAGAAAAGACTTTGCCACAATGCACCGTTCTACGTTTTAGGACCGCTTGTTACTGACATTGCTCCGGGTTATGACCACATAACTTCTGCAATCGGCGGTGCAATTGCGGCGGCAAACGGCGCGGACTTCCTCTGCTACGTTACTCCGGCAGAACACCTCAGACTGCCTGACGCAGACGACGTTCGTGAGGGAATCGTGGCATCAAAAATTGCGGCTCATGCGGCTGATATTGCAAAGGGTATCCCCGGCGCAAGAGATATCGACAACAAGATGAGCGACGCCAGAAGAAGAGTTGACTGGGACGAGATGTTCAAGTATGCCATTGATCCGGAAAAGGCTAAGCGGTACTTTGAAAGCGTTCCGCCGAAGGACAGACACACCTGTTCAATGTGTGGAAAAATGTGCGCTATGAGAACTACCAACAAGATTCTTGCCGGAGAAAAGGTTGAGTTTTGTACTGAAAAATAATTGATATTGCAGACCGCACGGGTGTAAATTGCCTGTGCGGTTTTTGTTTTGTTCATATTCTGACCGCCTCCCGAATATACATTACTGAAAACAGTATAGATGAGGCAAGTAAGGCTTGCCGAATCTATTTACCATATTTTGCGGTTGTCACCTTTGGTGACGAGCAAAATGGCACTTTTAAGGCAATACCGCATAATTATTGTCGTACAGATGCACAGTCAGATTTTTTGTCAGATTGCATAAAAAGCTCGCAGGCATACTGGCGTATGTCAAGAGATTTTTGTGTGATATGACGAAAAATCTGCAAGCAGATGTGCGGCAAAGGCGGCAGCCGTTAATTGGGCGGTGTTGCCTTAATATAACCCGAACGGAGGAGTTAATTTGAACGAACAGGATATCCGCAGCGACAGTCAGAAGTACCTTGACGAAATGATGAAGTTTTATTCCATGAATAAGAATGCGTCCATAAGCACGCAGGAAAACCGTGCTGAACAACCGGAAGAGGAGAGCGAAAAAACTGCCCCTCCTGAACAGGCACCGCCGGAAAGTATATCTCTTGAAAACGAATCGGCTCAGATACAGGAGGATATAGCAGACGAGAAAGTGAATGAACCAAAGCCGGAGAAAATGGAATTTGAAGAACTGCGTCAGCAGCCGGAAATTCCTGAAAACAGATTCCCCGAACCGGTAATTCCGGAATTTATGAAACAGCCGTCCCCAGAACCAGTATCGCCGAATATGAACAGGAACAATTCGCAGGATTACGGAAAAATGTCGGTGGAGCATACGCCTGTTGACGGAAAAACGCCCTATACCGATTACGGATTTTTAAAAGTGGAAACACGGACGGGGGACAACGGAATGCCCCTTCCCAATGCGGCAATAACCGTTGTCAGAAAAAACGGCAAAGAAGAAGAACTTGTTTTTTCCGGTGTGACGGACGAAAGCGGTTCAATCGAAAAAATAAAGCTGCCTGCCCCGGCAAATCTTAAAACCAATGCACCGGAATCATTCCAGAATTATGCGGTTTATACCGTAATCGCATACCTGAAAGACTTTTACCGTGAGGTAAGCACAGACGTTCCGGTTTTCGCCGGAGTGACCTCCATACAGCGTTTCAATCTTATCCCTATGCCCTTTAATTTTGAGGACAACGGCAGGTCTATCACTTTTGAAAATACAGAACCGATATTTTAAGGAGAAACTTTATGCCAGGAGAACCGTTTATTCCGGAAACAATCACAGTGCACCTCGGCAGACCCGACGAGGACGCTGAAAATGTTACCGTAAGCTTTCCGGACTATGTAAAGAATGTGGCAAGCAGTGAGATTTTCCCGACATGGCCGGAAGAATCCCTCAGAGCCAACATTTACGCAATCACAACCTTTGCCTTAAACCGTATCTACACCGAGTGGTACCGTTCAAGAGGTTATGATTTTGATATTACAAATTCAACTCAGTATGACCAGAAATTCATTTTCGGACGTGACATTTTTGAAAATATAAGTGAACTTGCAGATGAGCTTTTTACTGATTATGTGGTACGGCAGGGCAGTGTTGAGCCGCTTTTTACACAGTTCTGCAACGGCACGACTGTTCAGTGTGAGGGGCTTTCCCAGTGGGGGACAGTAGACCTTGCGGAAATGGGCTACACCCCCTATCAGATATTACAGCATTATTACGGAGATGATATCAACATTGTGAAAGATGCACCCATTTCCCCGTATATTCCGTCCTATCCCGACATTGTTCTGAAACTGGGAATACAGTCAAACGAGGTAAGGGACATTCAGATACGGCTTAACCGTATTTCAAGAAATTATCCGGCAATACCGAAAATTCCTGTGACAGACGGCGTGTTTGACGAACCCACAGAAGAGGCAGTAAAGAAGTTTCAGGAGATTTTTAACCTGCCACAGACTGGTACTGTTGACAAGTCAACATGGTACAAAATAATGTACATATACACAAGTGTCAAAAAGCTTGCAGAGCTTAATTCCGAAGGGTTAAGCCTTGAGGACGTTCAGAAGCAGTTTACCGGAGATTTAAGCATCGGTATGCAGACCATGGAAGCACGGGCACTTCAGTATTTTCTTGCGGTTATCGGAGCATATTATGCAGATGTTCAGCCTGTGGATATAACCGGATATTTCGGGGAGCAGACGGAAAATTCAGTCAAATCCTTTCAGCAGGTTTTCGGTCTGCCCCAGACAGGCGTTGTTGACAGGCAGACGTGGCTTTACATTTACAGGGCGTATTTAGGCATTGTTGAGTCAGTGCCCAGTACTGACGGCTCTGACGTTATTCTTTACCCCGGAAGAGTTCTCAGAGAGGGTATGAGGGGAGAAGATGTCAAGGTTATCCAAGAATACCTTACGCTTATAAATCAGACATACCCCAACATTCCGGCAGTGGAAAACACAGGCTATTTCGGACCGGTCACACGTTCCGCAGTTCTGGCATTTCAGAAACAGTTCGGACTTCCGGCGAACGGCATTGTGGGGGCGGCAACATGGAACGAGATTGCCGGAGTATATTCCGATCTGAAATACGGCTATGACAAGCGTCCGTATCAGAATCCGGGATATATTATTCAGTAGGTGGTAAATTATGTTTAGTTACGAACAGAAAAGGGAGCATATAAAAGAACTCCAGCGTTTTTTGCATGAGATATCGTATTATAACCCCCGCATTCCCCGCATAAATCCGGACGGTATCTACGGACAGGAAACATCAGACGCAGTAAAGATATTTCAGAGGGAATATGGTCTGCCGGCAACGGGAAATGCCGATTCTGACACATGGAAAAAAATCGCAGAGGTAAACAGCTTTTATTATCCTCTGATAATAAGGCCTGATGTTTTCGGAAAGGACACGGTTATAATTCCCGGAAGTGCAGGACCGGCAGTATATTTTATACAGATTATGCTGAATACTATCGGGAACGGATATAAAAATATGCCGGTTATTGAGCTGACAGGTATTTACGATGCCCCTACGGAGCGTTCGGTTAATATGTATAAGCGTGTTTCCGGCAGCAATGTGGGCAGTGAGGGGGTTGATGCAGAGCTATGGAATAAGATTGTTTCAAGCTTTAATAAGGAGGTTATTTTGTAGAAAAATATAAACGGGCGACCAATGGTCGCCCCTACAAAAACAATATTTTACGCTGTGGTAGGGGCGAGCATTGCTCGCCCGTTGTTTTTAGTTTGAGTGGACGCCCTCTCTTGCAGGGTGTCCACTACAATTTTACCGGTCGAGCCGTGAAAAAACATATACCGAAATATGCCCCCGATATGTCCTGTCCGGTCACGGACTATAATCCCAGCGGATAATAAACCCCGTCCAGTTCGATTCCGTCTATAAGGCTTATGTCAACGGACTCTTTAAATGCTCCCGTATAAATCGCACAGTCATATCCGACTTCCGGATTTGAAACATGAGTAAGCGTATATCCGCACTGTCCCATATCCATACTTTCTGATTTCAGCATATTATATATTGTACCGTCTTTCATTATAAGATAAAGAGAGTCTATCTCTTCTTCGTGAACTACCTTCTGATAATAACCGCCTGACTTTGTTTTTCCGGTTTCAGTCATTCCCATATCCTTGCCGTAAATCATAAGGCTGAGAGGTGAAAGCTTTGCACCCAGCGGCTTGTAATACTTATCCGGTGCCTTACTGCTGTCAAATTTTATATCTGTCAGCTGTACTGATTCAGTAACGTCGATAGAGGTTTCCTTGCCCCAATCGTTGGTAAGGCAGTACCAGAAGCGTATGGAATCTGTTCCGAAATTTTCTCCGGACGAATCATACACAGTTTTGAAAACACGGCTTTTTTCGGTGCGGCAGCTTTCAATTTCTTCATAGCCATAGCTGTAATTTACTCCGTAAACAGCGTTATTATTATCCTTTATATACGGATTTATATCAGGACCATTAAGCTTGTTTACTGCCAGCGAATTATCAAGCCAGTCCTGACCCTCGCTGTCAAGTGCGGTGTATTCAACAATTGCGTACGCATTGATTTTGTCCGACAGCACTTCCTTTACAGCTACGGTAACATGACCGTCGCTGTCGGTGAAAACGTCGTTTAAAACCTGCTCGGAGACTATTTCGTCCCTGCCGAGAAGACCGTAAAAGGTGTTTTTTATCTCCTCGCCGAAAACAGTTCCTGAGAAAACCACTCCTGCCGCTACAACCGCCGCCGCATACCTCAGCTTAAAGCGTTTTCGTTCCGGTTTGCCTTGCAGTGCCTTTTCAAGTATACGGTCTTTCTGTTCAGGGGTCGGTTTTATATGCTCCATTATTTCTGTATATTTTTTCATATTCTGTTCCTCCCATCAGTTTAAGCAGTTTCTTCTTTCCGTAAAACATACGTGAACGCACTGTTGATTCCTTGACCTTTATAATTCCCGATATTTCCGCAAGAGTGTAACCCATGTAAAAATAAAGATACAGCACTATGCGGTACTTTTCGGGAAGAGAAAGGACAAGCTCCAGCAGTTCGGTATTTTCCCTGTTGTCCCAGTATTCCTGTTCCGGCAGACTGCTGATATCAACTCTGGGGTGGCGCATGGAAAACCGGAGAACGCTTTTGCAGTGGTTACAGGCTGTTACAACAAGCCACGCCTTTTCCTGCTTCTGCGACATGAAAAACGGCTGTTTTTTCATAAGCTTTTCAAAGACTGCTGACACTGCGTCCTCACAGTCGTGGGTATTTTTCAGGTAAGAAAAGCAGAGCCTGTAAATGTCGTCAACATTGCGTTGGTAAATTTGTCTGATTTGCTCCGAATCGTAATACTTGTCCATAAAGTTCACCGCCCTTTCTGTATATAAAACGCATGGGAGATTTAAAATGTTGAAATTTTTTAGTGGATACTAAAGGTAAAAGTTTCGCCAGCCTTTTTAAAGGCTGTGGGGGTCAACGGGGGCAAAGCCCCCTTGTCGCCGTCCGCAGACGGCGAAATACCTTGCCTTAGAAGCGCTCCGCAAGGGGTGAATTTTCAGCCATAGGCTGAAAAGAGGGGACGCCCTGCAAGAGAGGGCGTCCCCTTGATGTAATATTAAACAAAATTAATTAAGGCTTGCAAGCGCCTTGAATTTCTCTTTCAGTGCCGGATAAATTTCAGTATAAAGCTTATAGTACTCGTCATACTTCGGCATATTTTCCTCATTCGGCAGCTGTGTCTTGTCAGTCTTGACTATGGCTTTGCACGCTTCCGGTACAGAACTGTAAATACCTGCGCCAACAGATGCAAGTATAGCAACACCCAGAGCCGGACCCTCTTTTGATGCCACAGTCTTTACCGGACACTTGTAAAGGTCGGCAAGCATCTGACGCCACAGTGGTGAAGTACCGCCGCCGCCGCAAGCCATCATGTCGCTTATGTCAATGCCCATTTCACGGCATATTTCAAAGCAGTCACGCAGAGAGTAGGCAACACCTTCCATAACGGCTCTTAACATATCCTTTTTGGTGTGGATTGCGGAAAGTCCGAAGAAAACACCTCTTGCGTCCGGGTCAAGGTGAGGAGTTCTTTCGCCCATGAGGTAAGGCAGGTAAAGCAGACGGTTAGCACCGACAGGTACGCTTTCAGCTTCCTTGTCCATGAGGTAGTACTCGTCAACGCCCATAAGCTTTGCGGTTTCCTTTTCGGCATTGCAGAAATTGTCCCTGAACCATTTCAGTGAAAGACCTGCGCCCTGTGTTACACCCATGATGTGCCATGAATTCGGTACAGCCGCACAGCAGGTGTGGACTCTGCCTTTGGGGTCAATGGAAATGTTTGAAGTGTGGGCGAAAACAACGCCGGAAGTACCGATAGTTGTAAACGCTTTTCCGTCCTCAACAACGCCTGTTCCCACAGCCGCAGCAGCATTGTCACCAGCGCCGCCGACCACCGGAGTACCCTCGCACAGACCAAGAGTATCAGCCATACACTTTGTAAGACCGCCTGTAACCTCGCAGGACTCGTAAACCCTGCCCAGCATTGACATATCAATACCCAGAGTGTCGCAGACTTCCTTGCTCCAGCAGCGGTTTGGCACGTCTAAAAGCTGCATACCGGAAGCGTCGGAAACCTCTGTTGCGTATTCGCCTGTGAGGACAAATCTCAGGAAGTCCTTTGGCAGGAGAATGTGGCGGCACTTTTCGTAAATGTCTGGTTCGTTGTTCTTTACCCAGAGTATCTTTGCGGCAGTCCAGCCGGTAAGGGCAGGGTTGGCTGTGATTTCAATAAGCTTTTTCTCACCCAGTTTCTGGTTCATTTCAGCTACTTCATTAGCTGTTCTCTGGTCACACCATATAATGGATTTTCTAAGCGTGTTGTTGTCCTTGTCCAGCATAACAAGACCGTGCATCTGACCGGAAATACCGATACCCTTTACGTCCTCTTTCTTAACGCCGCTTTTTGCCATGACTGCCTTTATGGTTTCAATCATAGCATTAGCCCAGTCGCCGGGTTCCTGTTCCGCATAGCCGTTTTTCGGCTGATACATGGGGTATTCGATTGTGTGTGAAGCAATGACTGTTCCAAGCTCGTCAAAGAGAACTGTCTTTGTACCGCTTGTTCCGCAGTCTACGCCTATAATGTATGACATATTAATTTTCCTTTCCGTGATTAAATTCCGCATTTCTCAGCGGGTACATATCTTCCGCTGAACAGCATTTATACCGCTTTTCTATGGGGTCGTCCTCTGGATTTTCTATTTCAAAAAATACGGAATAGACCTCTGTTCCGTCCTCAAATTCCGGCTCATCAAAAAGCAAGAATGTTCCTACGCTGTCATAAAAGCTGTACTTAACCTTTTTACCGTCTGTATTTACATATTCATCTGTCTCACCGGCAGCCATTGTTTCAGCCTTTTCAAAAGCATCGTCGGGAGATTCAGCGTGAAAAAGTCTGATACTTTCCTCAAAAAATCTGCGGCTTTCATTTTCAACAGTGTATTGAAACAGAAGTTTTACTGCATATATTTTCATAATTCTTTACCTTAAGAAAAAAGGGTGCTTTCATAATAAAAGCACCCTCTCAGACAGTAGAAAAACTTAAATTTCTAAGTAATAAAGGGGACGCCCTCTCTTGCAGATCGTCCCCTCTTGAAAATCAAAGATTTTCAATTCACCCCTTGCGGAGCGCCTCTCAGGCAAGGAATTTCGCCCTCTGCGGAGGGCGAGAAGGGGTGACTCCCCACAGTGTGGGGAGATGTCAGCGAAGCTGACAGAAGGGACGGCTTGTCCAAGTGCCCTGTGCACCCCACAAGCTTTTGAAAAAGCTTGACCAAAACTTTTAAATTAAGTACCCTCTACAATAATACTTTTTGATTATGATTAAAGACTGAACATAATATCGTTCATGATATTTTCCAGCATTTCCTGACGGCCGCTGCCGAGAGAGTCAACGACTTCGCCCTTTTCAAGTGCATACTTTTCAAGTGCAGCCATATCAGCCTTTCCGTCAATAATGTCCTTGCCGATGCCTGTTGTCCAGCTTGCGTATCTGTCAGCGATAAACTTGTCGATTCTGCCGTCGTCTATCATCTTCTGAGCAATCTTCAGACCAAGAGCGAAAGCGTCCATACCAGCAATGTAGCTGTGGAAGATATCCTCAAGCTCGAATGAACCTCTTCTTGCCTTTGCGTCGAAGTTCAGACCGCCGTTTGTAAAGCCGCCAGCCTTGAGTACTTCGTACATACAAAGAGCAGTTTCATAAACGTTTGTCGGGAACTGGTCAGTATCCCAGCCTAAAAGTGTGTCGCCCTGATTAGCGTCGATTGAACCGAACACGCCGTTTTCTCTTGCAACTCTCAGCTCATGCTGGAATGTGTGCTGTGCAAGTGTTGCGTGGTTAGCTTCAATGTTCATCTTGAAGTCCTTGTCAAGACCGTATTTTCTCAGGAATCCCAGAACTGTTGCTGTGTCAAAGTCATACTGGTGCTTTGTTGGTTCCTTTGGCTTTGGTTCGATGTAGAAATCGCCCTTGTAGCCGATTGAACGTGCATATTCAACAGTCATCTTCATAAGACGAGCCATGTTGTCCTGTTCAAGTCCCATGTTTGTGTTCAGGAGTGTTTCGTAGCCTTCACGGCCGCCCCAGAATACATAGCCGTTGCCGCCCAGCTTTACAGTAGCCTCAACAGCCTTCTTTATCTGTGCTGCGGAGAAAGCGAAAACGTCAGCGGAAGGTGATGTTCCTGCACCATGCATGAATCTCGGGTGGTCAAAGCACTTTGCAGTACCCCACAGGCACTTCTTGCCAGTTTCAGCCTGCTTTGCCTTTATGTAGTCAGTGATTTCGTCAAGTTTTGCGTTTGTTTCAGCCAGTGAACCGTATTCAGGAGAGAGGTCACGGTCATGGAAACAGAAATAGTCGATAGAAAGCTTGTCCATGATTTCAAAAGCGGCGTCAACCTTAGCCTTTGCTCTTGCAACGCTGTCAGACTCGCCCCATGTCTTGTCTGTTGTGCCGCAGCCGAACATATCAGTTCCGTCGCCGCCCATTGTGTGCCACCATGACAGGGCAAATTTAAGCTGCTCTCTCATAGTCTTTCCGCCTACGATTTCGTCAGGATTATAGTGCTTGAATGCCAGCGGATTTTTTGAATCCTTTCCCTCAAAAGGAATTTTTCCTATACCTTTAAAAAATTCGCTCATATTATCCTCCTATAAGATAATTCATTTTTATTTATAATATGGCACTGCGGTAAGCAGTGTCCAGATTTACATAAAGTCAAAGGAGCGTGATTCCTTTTCAAACCATTTTCCTTTTTTAGCCTGTTCCGGCGTAAACCATCTTTCACCGTTTATATAAAGGTCATCTTTTTTCCATTCAATTTCAACTTCTGTCTTGGGTCTTTTAACACAAAGCTTGCGGTCATATCCCTTTACCTTAAAGGTAACAAGGGCATACTCCTTATCCATGTAATTGGGTTCAAGGATAACCGATGTACTGCCGTTGGAGCTGTCGGTAGTTTCTATTACCTCATAGCGGTATTTTCCCGACGGCGAAACGCCCTCTTCAACTGTTTCCTTTACCGCAGGCGATGCCAGGAAGCTTGTGAAAATAAAATATGCCAGAGCCGCCAGAATGTAGACCATAAGGTAAATCGTACCGAGAAGTATCTTTGTACCCTCATTTGCCGCACTTGCAAAGAATATGGTAATTGCACAGGCAGCCAGCGGAATTATCATTTCCCATTTGCCGAAGCAGAGCAGTACCACAGGAAGAAGTGCCGGAAACATAATAAATCCGGAAAGCTTTGTCAGAAATTGTTTTCGTGAATAAACCATCAGTGCTCCAGCCACAATAGATATAACAGAAAGGAACAGACAGAATAAAACACGCTGGGTAACAATAACCTCATAAAAAACACAACGGTAAGATATTATGCATATAAAGATAGTATAAAGCAGTCCGAGAACAGACGCACTGCGTTTAAGCCATATATTTGAATTAGCCTTGCTGCGTTTCATTAATTTCCCCTTTCAGCGTTCGTATCAAAGCATTGACTGATTTGTTTCAGTATCTTTATGTTTTTGCTTAGACATTACATATTATATCACCATTTTTTAAAAGTTACAAGTGTTTGGGGCAAAATAAATCTTGCAAATTTCAAAAAAAATGTTATAATAGTTGTTAGGAATAACAAAGATGACAAAAAAAGAAGGAACAGCAAAATGACAAAAAAGAAAAAGATAATAAAAATTTCTTTTGTTGTATTTATGATATTACTATGCATTGCGCTGACCGTATTTGTATTAGTACCGTTTATAAAGCTGCTTGCAACAGATGAAGGACGAATAATAATTCAGCAAAAGGTTGAAAGCTTCGGGATATTTGCACCGGTGCTTTATGTCCTCATGGAAGTGACGCACATTGTTCTTGCGTTTATTCCCGGGGGACCTGTTGAAATTATCGGGGGAGTGCTTTTCGGGGCGTTCTGGGGACTTGTGCTTTGTGAGATTGGAATATTTCTTGCGACTGTTATCATATATAATCTCGTGAAAAAGTTCGGCAGACCCCTTGTCAATGCATTTGTTTCAGAGGAAAAGTTCAAAAAATTCAGGTTTCTCCATGACGAAAAAAAGCTGGAACTTATTGTCTTTATCATTCTTATGATACCCGGTACGCCAAAAGACGTCATTTCCTATATGACGTCCCTTACAGATATAAAGCCTTACAGATTTTATGTTATTGCATCACTTGCCAGAATACCATCTGTAACCTCTTCCGCATTTATGGGGGCAACCCTTGGGGACGGAAAGCCGATAATCACCGTGATAATCTTCCTTGCAACGGCTGTTGTGGGAATTGCAGGTATATTCTTAAGCAACTATATAACTAACAGCAGACAGAAAAAGAGTATGGAAAAGGAGATAAATGATAAATAATGTCTATATATCTTGTTGACTACGAAAATGTCAATGCCGATGGTTTCAGAGGCGTTGAAAAGCTTGGAAAGGACGACAGCGTTTACGTTTTCTACACTACAAATGCCGGAAGTCTTTCCTTTGATGTACACAAAAAACTGGTTGAATCCAAAGCGGAGATAAAGTATTTTTCAGTTTCTGCCGGAAAAAATGCCCTTGATTTTCAGCTGACCATGTTTGCAGGCTATCTGCTGGGAAAGGGTACGTCCCAGAACATCTACATTATAAGCAATGACAAGGGCTTTGACGCCGACACGTCTTTCTACGACAACTATCTTTTTGCAGACGGTGTTGACGTTGTAAGGCAGACTTCAATTGCCGCAACTCTTGTTACAAAAGAAAAGCCTGCAAAGGTGAAAATTGTGAAATCGGACAGTCTGCGCAAGTCTGACAGTCTTTACAATTCTCTGTGCGCCCTTCTGCCGGATTTTTCCTCCTGCGATATCATAAATATAAGCGCAGTACTGCTTGGTACGGCAGACAAACAGGAGTTCCACACAGAGCTTGTGGCACGTTTTAAGCAGGAGAGGGGAGAAGCAATATATTCCGCCCTCAAGTCCTCATTTATGGAACTGAAAAAATTCGACGGCAATTATCAGAAGCTTTGCTCAATACTGAAAAAATGCTCCTCTGACGATATCGTAAAGGTCAATGCCGCATTGAAGAAAACAAATGACAAAAACGCCTTTCACAAGGAACTGGTTGCAAGGTTCGGCCAGAAAAAGGGTTCGGAGATATATAATCTGCTGAAATCAGAGTACATAAATCTGAAAAGAACAGCTTAATTCATGTAAGGGGATAATTTATGGAAGACAAAATAACTGACAAGTCAGTCAGAAGAAATCAGATAATTGCGGCAGTTCTCTGCAATGTACTGATGATAGTACTGGGAATGAGCGATTCTCTCAGGGGCGTTTTTGCGCCTATTTTCAAGGACACCTTTGAACTTTCTGCGGCAAAGGTTTCAATGATAATTTCAGTAAGCTATGCCGGAAACCTGATATTTCTTTTTGTGGGCGGCAAACTGCTTGATACATTTAAAAAGAAATACGTCATGCTGGGAACTCTGCTGCTGTGGATGTCGGCACTGCTTCTTTACTTTTTCACCAAAAGCTATACTTTACTGCTCTGCGGTATGATTTTTTCAATGGGAGCGTCAACACTGCTTTCCACAAGTGTAAATCTCATTACGCCGATACTTTTCATGTCGCCGGGATTTATGATGAATATTTTCAATTTCACACAGGGCGTGGGCATAAGCGGCGGACAGAATGTTGCCGCAAAATTTGCTGACGGATTCCGTTCATGGCAGGTCATAAACATTATTATGTTTGCTGTGGGAATTATTGCGCTGTTTCTTATCCTTGCGGTGAAGATACCTGATGTGAAAAAAGAAAACGAAACCGCAAAGCCTACTACATATATGAGCGTTGTGAAAAATCCGGCGTTTATCTGGCTGATACTTATGTGCGGATTTTACTACATTCCGGAGCACGGACTTCAGAACTGGCTGCCTACCTATGCGTCAGAATATCTCGGCTTTCCTCTTTCCAAAGCGTCATTCTTTACTGGTCTTTTCTACGCTTTCATGACTATCGGACGTCTTGTTTTTGCGGTACTGGTAAATAAGCTGGGACCCAAGAAAAGCCTTTTCGGATTTTCTGTTTTATACTCTGTGCTTTACATAACAGGCGTCGCTCTGGGAAGAAACGGTATGTATATCCTTGCGGCTGCCGGACTGGGAAATTCTATTATGTGGCCTATGTTTGTGTATCTGATACAGCTTTACTATCCGCCGGAATCAAGAGGAAAGGCTGTGGGACTGATAACAGGTCTTTCCACTTTTTTCGATATCGGTTTCAATGCACTTTTCGGTGTTATTTCCGAGCAGATAGGCTACGGACTGAGTATATGGATACTTCCGGTTGCATCTGTGCTTTTCCTTGTTCCGTTTGGAATACTTACCTTTGGATTTAAGAAGAAATGTAAGATGTATTCGTAAGGCGCCGGATATGAGTAAATTATATTATATTGCGGCACTTGTTATTTATGCCTTAAATAGCATAATAACAGAAATATTTAACATTGATACCCACAATACTTTATGGTCAGCCATGTTCTTTTTGTTATTGTTTTTGCCGCTGAATATGGGGTGTGCTGTTAATTCCGGAATTTACAGAAAAATGGATTCTCCCCTAAGATTTTTATTTTATTACTTTTCGTTTATGTGTTCATTTGCAATTCTGCTTATAGCAGTTTTAACACCGCTGATTCTGAAAATAACAAGTGAATGCTTAATCGTTCTGGCAGCTTACATTATTACAGGACTGGCTTTTACAGCAGGTTATCTACTTTGCAAAAAAAGTGAAAAGAAAAAAATATTCGGATATTTTTCGGTATTATTTATGCTGTCCGCAATTATACTTTTGGTGATTTTTATTATTGTTAAGAATTAAGGTGACGTCCTTTTTACAGAACGTCACCTTTTAGTTTTATTTATCGTTTTTGGTATCCGGTTTTTTAGCCGTCTTTTTCTTTTTAACTGTTGTTTTCACCGGTTTTTCAGTACTCTTTGCCTTTGAGTCTTTTTTTGCTTTGGCTTTTTCCTTTGCCGCAGCTTTCTTTTCAGCCCTTCTATATGCCTCTTCAAAGAACATTCTCTGAGCGTCCAGCGGCGGTTCTTCGTTATGTGCTCTTACATAAGTACCGTCCGGCAGCTGCTTTCTTGCCTTGACATTGTCTGAAAGCAGTGTTTCAAACATTCCCCATACACGCTGTTTGATACGCTCATTATAAATCGGCGCAGCAACCTCCACACGCCTTACAGTGTTTCTGGTCATGAAGTCTGCAGAACTTATGTAGATTTTACTGCGTTCCTTTGTACCGAAAATGTAAATTCTGCTGTGTTCAAGATATCTTCCGACAATACTTCTTATGCTTATATTGTCAGTTTCACCGTCGATTCCCGCAATAAGACTGCTTATTCCTCTTATTACCATATCAATTTTAACACCGGCTTTTGACGCCTCCACAAGCTTGTCCATTATGACCTTGTCGCAGAGGGAATTTACCTTTACTCCGATATATGCAGGCTCACCGTTCTGTGCGTGTTCGATTTCATCGTCTATCATTTCAAGTACACGGTTTTTCAGGCAAAGTGGTGCTATAAGCAGGTGCTCACAATTTTCAACAAGACGGTTTTCGGAAAGTGCGTCAAAAAGCGACTGTGCGTCTGCACCGATATCCTGATTTGCTGTCAGGAGTGAAAGGTCGGTGTAGAGAGTGGAAGTCTTTTCGTTGTAGTTGCCTGTGCCTATCTGGGTGATATACTCCGTTCTGCCGGAGATTTTACGGGTGATAAGCAGCAGCTTTGAGTGTACTTTAAGCTCTCTCGGACCGTACATGATAGTACAGCCAGCATCCTGAAGCCGCCTTGACCAGCCGATATTGTTTTCCTCGTCAAACCTTGCTCTTAATTCAACCAGTACAGTAACGTCCTTGCCGTTTTCAGCCGCATCACACAGCGCTTCTATAATCTGACTGTTCTTTGCAAGCCTGTAAAGGGTTATTTTTATTTCGGTTACCTTCGGGTCGTTAGCCGCTTCGTTAAGCAGCTGAATGAAAGGCTTGATTGATTCGTAAGGGTAGCTTAAAAGAATATCATGCCGCTTTATCTGTGGTATCATTGACATATTTTCAGCGATGCTTGCGGATTTCTGCGGCAGAAGCTTGTCAAATTTAAGCTTTGGCTCATCAAGCATATCTCTTATGATTCCCACGAAAGACAGGTCAAGAGGGGTTTTCAGATAGAAAATGTGGTTCTCGTCCAAATCAAGCTTTTTACACAGGAACTGCAGCGCAGGGTGGCTGAATGTTTCAGAAAGCTGCATTCTTACAGGGTGAAGCTTCTTGCGCTTTTTGCAGAGTTCCTCCATTGCCTCTCTGAAGTCGAAGTCCTGATCGTAAAGTCCCTCTTCAACAGTTATATCCGCATTTCTTGTGATTCGGAAAAGGGTTTTGTCGATAACCTTGTAGTTTTTGAAGATAGCCGGGGCAAAGTGCAGAATAAGATCCTCGGCAAGAATGAACCTGTTTCCGCCGGACAGACGGATAACTCTGCTGAACTGTCCGCTTGCCGGAATAATTCCAAGCTTTACGTTGGATTTTGACTGTAACTGTACTGCACAGTAAATTTCCTTGTTTTTCAGAAACGGGAACGGATTTTTCTTGTCGATTATCAGCGGGAATACAAGGGGTTTTATCTCCTTTTTGAAATATTCCTGTAAATACTGCTGTTCCTCAATTGTTGCCGAACGGAAATTTATCTGCTCAACGCCGTATTCCATAAGTTCAAGCATGATATTTTTATAGGCGATATCCTTCATAGGCTCAAGCTCGTTGACCTTGTAGAAGATAGCGTCAAGCTGTTCCTTTGCAGTCATGCCGGACTTGTTGTCCTTTTTCTTGGGTTTGACCAGCATCTGGTCGTAAAGAGAGCCAACTCTTACCATAAAAAATTCATCAAGATTGCTTTGAAAAATTCCTGCGAAATTCAGTCTTTCAAGAAGCGGTACTGACGGGTCTTGAGCCTCTTCAAGAACTCTTTCATTAAATTTAAGCCATGATAATTCCCGGTTTTCGTAAATGTTGTATTCAGGCATTTTTTTCCTCCGTTTATATCGTATTATCGGACAGATTTTTTATTTGTAAGTTCTGGGGTGTTTGAAAGTTTGTCTATATTCATTATATAACAAATAAAGCGTTTAGTCAAGAAATTCGACATAAATTCGTATAATTTATATGTAAATTTTATTGAAAATGCACATTGAATTATTCTTTGACCGGTTGGTAGTCCTCTCCGCTTACTGCCCTGTTCAGAGCGGTCACAAGTTCGGGGTTCTGCCATTGGAGAGTACTGCGGTTAAGTTCACTGCCATTGTCCCACAAAAACGCAGGAATACCACTGTCATGGCAAAGCTTTACAAACATTTCGCTGAAAAATACTCTGCTTGACTCGTCATTTCCCCTTGCAGAGCCGTATTCGCCGATAATAACGGGTACTCCGTTATCGGTGAACTTTGAAGTCATTTCGCCCACAAGCCGTTTCATCTCCGCAATTTCGCTGTCGCTGCCCCAGTTATGCTGTTGTGTAGTCGTGCAGAACTGCCATGGGGTGTAGTAGTGAAGTGAAAGTATACAGCGGTTTTCAGGGTCGTCGGGCATTTTGAAAAGGGTACTGCAGGTCATGGTTATATCGGTGTAGTATCCGGCTATAAGCAGGTGACGCTTGGGGTTATTGCCGCCGCTGCTTCTGATAAGGTCAACAAATTCCTGATTCATTTTATTCAGCACGTTATAATTTTCCGGACTTTTTAAATCGTCAAATCCGACTTCGTTCATGGACTCAAAGATAAGCTTGTCGGAATAGTCCTCAAAGCGTTCTGCAATCTGCGTCCAGATTGCTTTATACTTCACCATCACATTGTCATAATCGTATGAGGCATTTCTTATCCATGCGCCGAAATCCGGGTCACCGCCGCCGTCATGGTGTACATTTATGATAACGTACATATCAAGGTCGCAGGCGTAGTTTACCACTTCCTCAACTCTGTCCAGCCAGTCCTCACTGATTTTGTAGTCGGGGGCGTCTCCGAGGTGGTCACGCCATGTCACAGGTATGCGGACGGAATTGAAGCCGTCCTCCTTTATCTGCTCAAACAGCTTTTTTGTCGCCTTTGGATTGCCCCACAGAGTTTCGTCAACCTCTTCGCCGTCCTCCGGAGCTTCGTTAATTTTACCGTCGCCGTCACGGTCAGCGGCGCAGACATCAAGGGTATCACCTAAATTCCAGCCGAGAGTCATTTCGGATACGAGATCAGATGAGGTGATATCACGCATTTCTCCTTTTTTTTCTCCGCAGGCTGTGAACAGGCAGAGTGTTAATGCCGCCGCTGACAGCATGGCAGTGATTTTTTTCAGTTTCATATTTCTTCTCCGTTCCTCCGCCGGTTTTACGGCGGTTTTTTATAAAAATATTATAGCTTTTGGGAATGGGGTTTGTCAATAGTGGGGGCGCATGGAATAAAAGGCGGTTTTCTCATACCCCTGCCGGCTTTTGACAGTCACTTTTTGTTGATTTTATCCGCTTTTTGTGATATCATAGATTCAGAAAGGACGATGAACAATGGAAAAAACTAATGTTATGCGTACCATCGAGAGCAAAAATCTGAAATACAATTACTATTTTTACGACCCCGAAACGGTAAACGGTGAGGAGGTTGCCGCTGTACTGAATGAAAATCCCGACAGGGTTTTCAAAACGCTGGTGACTGTGGGGAAAAGCAGGAAAAATTATGTTTTTATGGTACCCGTCTGCGAAGAGCTTGACCTGAAAAAAGCGGCAAAGGCAGTGGGGGAAAAATCAATTGAAATGATAAAGTCCAAGGAACTTCTTCCCCTGACCGGCTACATTCACGGCGGCTGTTCACCTGTGGGCATGAAAAAGCTTTTCACAACAACCGCCCATACTACTATTGAGAATTTTGACACCGTTTATTTCAGCGGCGGCAAGGTTGGCTGTCAGGTTGAAATGAGCTTTGAGGATTTGAAAAAAATTGTCCCCGTAAAAACTGCCGATATCATTAAGTCACTTTAAGGAGAATATCATGGAATATATCAGAAAGCAAAATAACTTCTGTCTTTATCAGCCGGATTTCGACCTTGACGAAACTCTCGACTGTGGTCAGGCGTTCCGCTGGGAGAAAGTGCCGTCGGAATATAAGTGTACATACACCGGCTTTTTCTTAGACCGTCCGCTTACTATCTCTCATGACGGCGAATGCTTTATTTTTCACGATACAAGCGAGGAGGACTTTCTCTCTGTATGGGCTGATTATTTTGACCTTGATACTGATTACGGTGAAATAAAAAAACGTCTTTCCGCTGATGAAACGCTGAAAAAAGCCTGTGAATTTGCCGGCGGTATCAGACTTCTGAAACAGGACAGCTGGGAGTGTCTTTGCTCCTTTATAATATCACAGAACAACAATATACCCCGTATCAAGGGTATCATTTCACGCCTTTGTGAGCATTACGGTCATTTCCCGACAGCTGTGGAAATGGCTGGTGAAACACCCGAAAGTCTGGGATTTCTCCGTGCAGGATTCCGTGCAAAATATCTTGTGGACGCCGCACAGAAAACGGCAGAGGGAGTTCTTGAACTGGAAAAAATCCCGGATATGCCCATAGACGAGACAAGAAAAAGACTTATGACCATAAAGGGTGTAGGCCCAAAGGTTGCGGAATGCGTTCTGCTCTTTGGAATGTACAGAACCGAGGCTTTCCCTGTTGATGTGTGGATAAAAAGAGTTATGGAAAATTATTATCCGCTGGGACTCCCCGGTGTGACAAAGGGAATAGAGGGCATCGCACAGCAGTATCTTTTTCACTACATAAGGAATCTTGAAGGATAAAAACAGCATTGCAAAATCATCTGCATTTCGGCAAAAAGTTACAAAACAATAAAAATATGTTACATTTTGATTTTACAAGTAGTAATATGAGTTTTCAACAGAGAAAAAACACGTTAATACGGACTTTTCCACTCTTTCCACAGGGTTTTCAACAGCTTTTCGGTATGTTTTCCACCTTTTCCACAGGGTTTTCAACACAGTTTTGAACAAAAAACTATTACAGTGTGTATATAAACGGTAATTCAAGGCAAAAATATTTCTGAAAACTTCAGAACCGGAGGAAAAGATAGAATGATTAAGGGCGTAAACAAAAAGGTGCTTGAAATAAACAATCCCCAGAGCCTTTATTTTGAAAAGGCGGTGCTGTATCTCAAACCGAATATGAGCAGTGTGTCCTGTAAGCTTGTGAGAGCAGAGGCAGAACAGATGATACGGAGCATGAGTCCGAAAACGCCGAAAAGTTTTGCTTTAAGGTGGCTTGCCGTTGCCGCAGCGGCTTTTTTGCTGGGATTCTGCGGTGCTTTAGCGGCTTACTGGTTTGTTATAAAGTAATTATTGCTCCACCAATTAACTATTGAAAATTTATGTGCAGGGCTAAAGTTGAAAGCTAAGGAAGAAAAACGCAGGAATACTGGCGTATTGCAAGTTTTTCTGACGTAAGATTTCAGCTTTAGAGCAAGCAGAAAGTTCATTAGTTAATTGGGGGAGCAATATATACCGCAGGGATTGAAACTCCGACAGCCTGTAAATTTCCGGTTTCGGGACGTCGGGGTACATTTTTGTGCAAATGACGGTTTGTGTCGGTTATGACAATAAAAACATATTTTTTCAGTTTCCTTAAATATGTACTTGTAATTTTTTTGTAATAATGTTATAATTATAAATGATCTCTGTTACAGCAGATCAATTTAATATGAAAGACTGATTTGATGAACAGCAATAAATTTGATGATAATATAATATGCGGAAGAAATCCCGTTTTAGAAGCGCTTAAATCCGGAGCGCCCATAGACACTGTTTACATAAGCGGTGAGGGCGGTATTCTCGGGAAGATTCGCTCAATGGCGAAAGAAGCCGGAGCAGTGGTGAAAAATGCGGACAGCCGCAAGCTTGACCAGCTGACAGGCGGCAAGTCCCATCAGGGTGTTGCGGCAGTGGGGGCGTGTGCTGAATACGCTGATGTTGAGGATATCCTTGCGGTTTCGGCAAAAAAAGGTACACCGCCTTTTATAATTATCTGCGACGAAATTGAGGACCCCCACAATCTGGGTGCAATTATAAGGACGGCGGAGTCTGCCGGTGCTGACGGAATTATTATTCCCAAACGCAGGAGTGCGTCCCTTAATGCCACTGTTTTCAAGACATCTGCCGGTGCGGCAAGCTGGCTGCCAGTTGCAAGAGTTTCAAACCTTGCCTCGGCTATTGATACCCTTAAAGAAAACGGCGTATGGATATACGGTACTGACGCTTCAGGGGAAAGCTGCTATGACGGGGTTGACCTGCGGGGAAGTATAGGTCTGGTTATCGGCTCGGAGGGCTTTGGTATGGGCAGACTTATCAGGGAAAAGTGCGATTTTCTGCTGAAACTGCCTATGTACGGCAAAATAACTTCGCTTAATGCGTCAGTTGCGGCAGGAATTTTTATGTATGAGGCTGTAAGACAAAGGACAGCGCCGGGCAGTAAGCGGAAATAATTATCCGGTGTTGCCATGGAATAAAAAATTGGAGAATGATATAGATGCCAAAAAATTACACGCTTGATGATATATTGAATGAATATTCCGGCAGTGAAAAAAACAGTGGGGCTAAGTCTTCGGTAAACACAGCGTCGCCGGATAATTCAAAGAAAATTCAGGACACCGGCTTTTTCAGTATTCCAAAGCAGGGCAGTGTTCCTGACCAGACTATTACATACAGTCTGGACGAAATTGTGCAGATAAATGCGCCTGAAAAAAGACCTTCTCCCAGCCACAGGTCGGGGAAATTTCAGGTTTCAGATGTAAGCAGACCGAATGTTTCGTACATCAATTCGGTAAAAGATGTTGTTAAAAATCCGGCTGACCTGCCTCCGAGAGCAACTGATGAAATTAAGGATTATGACGGAGCGGTGGTAACAAAGGATTCTTCCGACGAGGAATACATACCAAAAGTCAGAAAAATGAGCGATTCCACAAGGGCGAAGGAAATGCGTTCAAGGCGCAGAAAGAAAAAACAGCCTGAATTTACTTATGAAAGAGAATCGCCGGACGGTGTTTATACCCGTCCGCAGAAAAAGAAAAAGAAATTTGTTATTTCCCATGACGACAGCAAAAACAAAAAGGCTGACAGAATGGCTCAGGTTAACCTTTCTGCCGACGCTGATCCGGAGGAACTTGATATTTCCATTGAGCCGGTTCCGGAAATGCGTACTGTCAATACTGACGAGCCGAAAAAGCAGGAAAGCACTATCAAGGATTACGACAGCTTTGAGGACGCAAAGGAGATAAAGAGTTCCATAACAGAACTTAAAGCAAGTCTTTCTTTCAGGTCTGTGGTACTCACCGTACTGCTTGTTTTCTCTGCGTTTATTTCACTGGGAGAAACTATCGGACTGCCTGTTCCGGAACTGCTTACGCCAAAACATCCGGCTGTGTTTGCAGGAGTTCAGCTTATTGTTGTACTGCTTTCAATGATAGTTTCCCTTGACACGGTAAAAAGCGGACTTGCAAAGCTTGTGAAATTCAGGGCGGATACTGATAGTCTTGCGGCTTTCGGAGGGTTGGCATCTGCGGCAGCGTCAATTGCCTGCATTGTCAGTCCGGCACAGGTTGCAACCGGAAAAATTCACATTTATGCACCTATAGCCATATTGTCCATGCTTATAAATGCGTTCGGGAAAAGGCTTATTCTTAAAAGAGCAGAGCTGAACTTTGACTTTGCTTCAAGGGAAAGAAACAAGTATGCGGTTTTCTGCGTTGAGGACGAAATAAAAGCCGAAAGCTTTACAAGGGGAACAATAGGTGATTTTCCGGTACTGGCGGCTATGAAAAGAACAAATTTCCTGAAGGATTTTTCAAAGTACACATTTTCTGCTGACAGCGGAGATATGCTATGCAGATCACTTGTGCCGTTTATTGTGATTTTTTCGGCACTGGCGTCTATTGCTGTTACATTTATAAAATTAAGGACGTTTGACGGAAACATGGTGGCTTTCGGTCTTTCTATATTTACACTGTATATCAGTGCCTGTTCGTGTATGGCAATGCCGCTTATCGCAAATATACCGCTTAGCAGGGCGGCAAAGAAATACTCCAGAAATCACGGCGTTATGCTGGGTTATCAGAGCGTTGAGGACTTTTATGATACAAATTCCGTCATGACAGACGCAACCAGACTTTTCCCGGCAGGAACAGTTCAGCTTTGTTCAATAAAGCTGTTTTCCGATACCAAAATTGACGAGGCACTTCTTGATGCCGCAAGTCTTACTTCCTATGCGGACAGCGTTTTAAAGGAACTTTTCAGCGACGTCATTGCCGGAAAGAAAAAGATGCTTAAAAAGGTTGAAAACTTTGTCTATGAGGACGGTATGGGAATCTGCGGCTGGATTGACAACAAGCGTATTCTGCTGGGAAACCGTGAGCTTATGCACAGCCACAACATTGAGGGAGTTCCAACAAAGACAAAGGAAACGGAATTTACCGAGAATGTCAAGGACGCACTTTATCTTTCAGTTTCCGGAAACCTTGCGGCAATGTTCATTATTGAAATAACTGCAAGTCCGGCTGTTAAAAAATCCATGCAGCAGCTTGAAAAGCACGATATGGCGGTTATTATCAAGACAATCGACCCGTTTATTACAATAAACCGTATTTCAGGACTCTTTGATTTCAGCGAAGAACTGCTGAAAATAATTCCTGCAAGAATGGGCAGGGACTACGATGAGGAAACCAGACGGGTGAGAAAGACCAGTACTTCTCTTGCCTGTTCCGGAAAGTTTACTTCCTTTGTAAATCTGCTTATGTCGGCGAAATCTATCAGGAAAATTGTTTCGTCGGGAATCATACTCCAGTCTGTTTCGGCACTGCTTGGTATGGGAATCGTTTCACTGCACTGTCTTCTGAGTGCCTTTGCTGACCTTTCTCCGGCATGGCTGCTTGTTTATAATCTTATCTGCACTATTGTTACGCTTATTGTTATCGGAGTAAGAAAAATCTGAAAAATGCCCGTCAGGAATGGCGGGCGTTTTAATTTACAAAACTTTTATATTGACAATTGTTCTGCAAACAGATATAATTTTTATAAGTCAACACCGCAATAAAAAGGAGTCTGATATGAATAATTTTCTGAAAATAATTTCCGCATTATCAGCCGCACTTCTGCTGCTGTCCGGCTGTGATAAAATAGAAGACAAGCCTGTGAACAATGACGCTGAAATATCAGAGCAGTCGTCAGCCGCCGAAGAAACTGAACCTGCTCTGCCGGAGCGTGACAGGACAATCGACACAAGCACGGAATTTGTGTTTGACGACGCAAAGGTTTTGTCCTCTTCCGATTATGACGCTCTCAATGAGTATACGGCATGGATTTCAAAAACTTTTAAAATAAATGCCGCAGTTGTGACCACAGATGATATGGGTGACAAGACGGCTGAGGAATATGCAGATGATTACTATAGCGAACTTTACGGCGGTTCAAACGGTGTGATGTTTCTTGTGAACAACGACACGGGAAAGGACTACATACTAAGAAAGGGTGCGCCCTCTCTGTTTATTTCGGGTTCTGATATTGAAATGCTCTTTTCGGAAATCTCCCCTCTGCTTGTTACCGGAAATTACAGGGACGCCATAAATCAGACACTGGAGTTTATTGAACTTTCCTTGCCCGAATTTGCCATAGACCGCACCAACAAAATGAGTGCAGAAGAAATTACCGCAGTAAATGATATTCTTGCCGGTGCGTCCGGAGAGGGTGAGAGCCTGTCAATGATTTTTATTGGTGATATAGGTGAAAAGAAAATCAGTGACTATGCAAAGGAACAGGCAGAAAAATACTTCGAGGACGGGGAAAGCAGTGCAATTATGGTTGTGAACACTCAGTCCGGAGAATATTATATTTGTTCGCAGGGGGAACTGAGCAGTCTTGAGGGAAATCAGGGGGATATAAAGGACTCTGTTCTGGGCTGTCTTACCGAAACAGACGGTAAAAAAAGCTTTGATTTTAATGCCGCAGCGGATATTTTCGTGAATTTTGCAGGAATATGATATTTTTTTCACATTTTCGGTTGATTTTTTCTACGATATGAGTTATAATTATTTTGTCAGGGTAGCAAAGGCTGCCGTACTATTTATAAATATGGAGGACATAAAATGTTAGTTTCAGCTAAAGAAATGCTTAATAAAGCAAGAGAAGGCAAATACGCTGTTGGTCAGTTCAACATCAACAACCTTGAATGGACAAAGGCTATTCTGCTTACAGCACAGGAATGCAATTCACCGGTTATCCTCGGTGTTTCAGAGGGCGCAGGCAAATATATGTGCGGCTACAAGACAGTAGTTGGCATGGTTAAGGGTATGATTGAAGAACTCAACATCACAGTTCCTGTTGCTCTTCATCTTGACCACGGCTCATTTGAGGGCGCAAAGGCTTGTATCAATGCAGGCTTCTCATCAATCATGTTTGACGGTTCACACTATGCAATCGAAGAAAACATTGCAAAGACAACTGAACTCGTAAACGCTTGTAACGTTCTCGGTCTTTCACTTGAGGCTGAAGTTGGTTCTATCGGCGGTGAAGAAGACGGCGTTATCGGTGCCGGCGAATGCGCTGACCCTGATGAATGCAAGGCTATCGCTGATTTAGGCGTTACTATGCTTGCTGCCGGAATCGGCAACATTCACGGTAAGTACCCAGAAAACTGGGCTGGTCTGTCATTCGACACACTTGCTGCTGTTAAGGACAAGGTTGGCGATATGCCTCTCGTACTCCACGGCGGTACAGGTATCCCTGAGGACATGATCAAGAAGGCTATCTCTCTGGGCGTTGCTAAGATCAACGTTAACACAGAGTGCCAGCTTTCATTCGCAGACGCAACAAGAAAGTACATCGAAGCAGGCAAGGATCAGCAGGGTAAGGGCTTTGACCCAAGAAAGCTCCTCGCACCTGGTTTCGAGGCTATCAAGGCTACTGTTAAGGAAAAGATGGAACTCTTCGGTTCAATCGGCAAGGCTTAATCAGAATATTGCTTATAAAATTCGCCCGTCAGTTTCGGCTGACGGGCGTTTTGTATTATTGTTGAACCGTTCCTATGTTTTTAATAAAAACTATTGACAATCACTGCAGAGTTTGGTATAATTGTGCTATAATATTAACGTAATAGTGCTATAGGAGGAGTTATGAGAAAATTTAAAAAATTGCTTGCCGGGATTGTCGGTATGACAGTGCTGGCAACTTCCGGCGTGTTTGCCGGGGTTACGGCATCGTCTGAACAGGTACTGCTGGGCTACAGAGGCGACCTTGACTGGAACAGTACGCTTAACAATGACGATTACGAGATACTCAGCAGCTATTTACTGGGTAAAACAACACTTGGTGAAGAGTTTACCCTTAACGCTGACCTGACAGGTGACAATAAGGTTGACGCATTTGATGCTGCTTTGCTCAGACGTTGTCTGAAGGGCGACTGTGAATGGAAGGGTATCTACGGGGAAGTACCGACAGAACCGCCTACAGAAGAAACAACAGAGCCGACTGCGGAAGTACCCACAGAGCCGCCGACTGAAGTGACAACACAGCCGCAGACTGATCCGCCGGAAACAACAGCTGTTACAACAACGACAGTGACAACAACACAGGAAGAGCCGGACAATTTCATAGATGCACCGATTGCAAAGGTGAATTCCTCACTCTTCTCACAGGGAGATTCAAACCTTGTTATCTTCTGCATTGAGTTACCGGACTGTCAGTATTCAAATGAGCTTTCAGTCTCAGAGATAGAGCAGATAGCGTTCGGGGCGGCGGACGAGAGTTCAGCAAATTATCCTTTTGAAAGTATGTCGGCATTTTTCAGCCGTTCCTCAAAGGGTGCTATGAATCTTTCAGGAAAGGTGTTTACATACACAGCGAAAAACTCAATTTCTGCTTACAACGAGGACAAGGTCGCACTTGCAGAGGAATGCTTTGAGGCATTTAAGGACAGCGAGGATTTCAGCAGGTTTGACGGCAACGGCGACGGCAGAATTGACGCCACACTGTTTACCGTACCGGAAAGCGCAAGCGACGATTACTGGTGGCCGTGTTCGGGCGGTTTTGGAGATCAGCAGTATACCGTTGACGGCGTGACCGTAGGCAACATTATCACAGGCAACGTTGCTCCGGCAGACAAGATGAATTTCAACAGTTCATATCTGCATGAAATGGGTCACTGCATGGGACTTCCGGACTATTACCTCTACTATTCCACTGATTTTGACAGTATGCACGGTACAGCAGGAACAGAGCTTATGGACGCTGACGCATATTCCGATTTCTGTTCATTCTCTAAATTAATGCTTGGCTGGTACAAGGAAAGTCAGATAAGCGTATACGACAGCTCAAAGGGTGCGCAGACATTTACGCTGAAAAACGCACAGACTGACGGCGGCAACTGCGTCATTGTTCCTTACGGAAATCTGGATGATAATTATTTCTCGGAATACTTTATAATTGAGTACTCAACTATCGACGGAAACAATTCCGGAATTTACAACAGAGGCTGGGGAGAAATTGAAAGCGGTATCAGAATACACCATATCAAAGCAGATTTTCAGGAGGATTACTGGTATCCGCATCTGAAATATCAGAACGGCTCGGAGGCTACAAACAATGATGACGCCGGAATACGTCTTATAAGACTTGTAAACGACAACGGCGGACCATTTAGAACCGGTGATGTTATCAACAGCAGTACATCGGGCTTTGGCTGGTATGATTCAAGCGAAAACGAGAGTATTGACCCCGGAGTTACAATTTCTGTGGGTGCGCTTGAAAACGGCGAATACACAATTACAATTACACCATGATAAAAAACGGGCAGGGTCAGAATCCCTGTCCGTTTCGATTAAATAAATTTTACATATTGACAAAATTTAGTTTACGTGATATAATTATAAAAATAAAGTTGGAGGGGTATATATGTTTATTTATTGTCTTGTAGTACTGATTTCGGGATTGATTTGTGGGGCTATAACCTATAAAATAAATACAGAGAAAGGGTATGACGGAGGATTTGCATGGGGGTTTCTTCTTGGAGTTATAGGCATAGTAGTTGTTGCTTGCAGGGCTGATAATATCAGATATTATAATGAATATTCAAATTCGGAATATGACTCAAGATTAAGTTCACTGGCTGTTGAAACACAGAAAACTAAACTTTTAAATGACGGTGGTTGGGTATGTTCGAATTGTCTACAAATCCGAAATATGTTACAACTTGTACTTGTGGTATGTATATCAAAGATAATGATAAGAATAATACACGTACAGAAAAAAACAATGCAGAAAATGTGATGAACGAATTGAAAACATATAAAGAAATGGTTGATAGTGGTTTGATAACTCAGGAAGAATTTGACTCCAAAAAGAAACAATTATTAGGACTGTAAAGTTCAAAGAGAGTGACTATACACTCTCTTTTTGTATAAAATGACTTTGAAAATTGAGTAAAGAAAACAAAAACTGTGCAACCCTCCAAATCGCAAAAAAACCGTTGACAAGCGGGGAAGTGTGTGATATAATAATAAAGCTGTCGAACGAGAGAGCGAAAAGCTGAAGGGCGTCAAAAACTTTTTAAAAAAAAGGTATTGACAAGCGAA
>JALEVO010000073.1 GCA_022788225.1 Oscillospiraceae bacterium
ATACCATGGGCAGAAGTAAAGCCATCCTGCCTTGTCATTCTGAAGATTTTCAAGGGACGGTATGGAATCATTTTCAGACATTGTAACCATTTTTTTGCCGTTTGTACTCTTTACAAGGCTGTAGAAAGTAGATGAAATGGAACTTAAATTCGGAAGACCGTCGACAGCATTGTATTTATCATAGCCTACGATATCCACTACGTCATCTCCCGGATACCAGTCAGGTGAGGTTGAGTAGGCATATCCTGTCCACACCCAGATAAGATTATCAAGACCATAAACGTTTGTAAGCTGGTCGTAAAGCAGGCGGTAAAGCTTTTTGCAGTTTTCCGGTCCTTCCGCACCCCACCAGAACCATGCGCCCTCAGCTTCGTGAAGAGGTCTCCATAAAATCGGTACGTCTGCATTTTTTAATTTTGTAAGCTGCTTTGCAATTTCGGCAATGTCTGCCATGAGCACTTCGTGTTCCCATGTACCCTCTTCAAGTGCTCTTGAAATACTGAATGTGGTATAGTTGGCACTTGCTGATTCCACATAGAAATTGCAGTCAGTACTGCCTTCTTCCGACGGTACGCTCCAGTGCCATACAACTGTTGCAATTCCTTTATATTCATTTACCCACTGGATAGTACGTTCAGCGGCATTATCGTCCCATGTTGCATTTGAGCGATAGTTAAGAAAATCAATACCTCTTAAAGCACACATTTTACCAGCCTTTTCCTGTATATACTCAAACTCCTGCTCATTGTCCTTGATGTAATTGTCCGGGTCTGCATAGAGATTATAGTTGTGGGAACCGCAGTATTCCTGCTGACCTGATATTATATGATTTCCGTACTGGTCGCAGAGATAATTATAAAGCCTTTTGGCTGAATCGGAAGCGTTGGGATTTGAAAGCTGTCTGTCAGGGGAAAGGTTATTAAGCTTTTCGTCAGCTGGCTTAATTGTCAGATAATCAAAATAGGTATAACCCCAGTATGCCTTGAATTCAATGATGTTTACACCTTTTTTCAGCATTACAACTCCGCCGGAAGTCTCCTCAAAAGTCAGGTTGTGGGAAAAGCTTATTTCTCCCTGATTTACTCCGTTTATGTTGAGGTACTGCACCTTTTTGTTGGGATCGGATGGTTCACAGTAGCAGACTGTCAGTTCATACAGCCCTGCCTCCTCAACTTCCACTTCAACGCTTACAGTTGTACCTTTCTGGTCAAGGAATGAAAATCCGCCGTTTGAAGCGTTTGTCAGGTCGTAATCCTCACCGCTGCCGTCCTCGGCAGTATTGCCTTTCCAGCCCTCCGTGAATATTTTTCCGCCGTCGGTTTTTCCGTTTTCAAACTCATAGCATATTTCGGTTTCCGATGCTGCATTTTCAGCTGAAAATACAGTCAGAGCTGATGAGGACAGCGAGGCAGTCAGTGCTGAAACTGCAAGTACAGCTGCTGATATTGCTGCAAATTTTTTCATAATATCCTTCCTTTCTATTAAAAAATACTTATTTAATGACTATATTATACCATGCGGGATTCAAAAAAACAATACTGTTGAGAATTTTAATGTCCCGGACAGAAAAATGTCATATATATGTATTGACCTTTAGCTTTGCGTGTGGTACAATATATATAATTATATAATTTATTGAAAAAGTATATTTCCTGTCTGATTTAGGTTGTTTGCAGAATCAGGATATTTATGCTTCTGAAGATAAGAAAGGACAGATAAACATGAAGGTTGTTATTCTTGCAGGTGGACTTGGCACAAGAATAAGTGAAGAGAGTCATTTGCGTCCAAAGCCTATGATAGAAATAGGAGGAAACCCTATTTTATGGCATATAATGAAATGCTATTCATACTATGGATTCAATGATTTTATAATATGCTGCGGTTACAAGGGATATGTTATAAAGGAGTATTTTGCAGATTATTATCTCCATCGTTCAGATGTGACATTTGATTTTTCAAGGGATAATGAAATGATAATACATAATAATGTTGCAGAGCCGTGGAGAGTAACTATAATTGATACAGGTCTGAATACAGAGACCGGCGGAAGAATAAGAAGGATTAAAGATTATATCAATAATGAACCCTTTATGCTTACATACGGCGACGGCGTATCAGATATAAATATATTCGACCTGCTGGAATATCATAAACGAAACGGAAAATATGCTACAATAACTGCAATTCAGCCCGGAGGAAGATTCGGAGTTCTTGATCTGGCTGAAGACGGTGCAATCAAAAAGTTTACCGAGAAGAGCAAACAGGACGGCGGCTGGGTAAACGGAGGCTTTATGGTGCTTGAGCCGGAGGTATTTGATTATCTTAATGATGATCCGAAGCTTGTGTTTGAACGTGCGCCTCTTGAACAAATGGCAAAGGACAAGCAGCTTATTGCATATAAGTATAACGGTTTCTGGCAGTGTATGGATACGCTCAGAGATCAGGTATTGCTTAATCAGTATATAGAAAGCGGAAATGCTCCATGGATGGTTTGGGAAAATGAATAAGGAATTCTGGAAAGGCAAAAGGGTATTTGTGACAAAAATCTTTCAGCATTAATACCGGAAAAATTAATCCTGCTGTTAAAAGAATAGTTTTTGTAGTGACAATCGACGAGGCTTTAAACAAAAATCTGAATTTCAGTATGCTGAATGATGTATATATCAGAATTTCTGAAAATCAGCAGGAAATTGTCAGTTATGAATTATCTGATTATTATTCAAATGTGACTTCAATGATGGTGGGTGAAATTTACCTGCATAACGGACAGTGGAAATTTAATGCTATCGGAAATGGCGTCAAAAGAGATTTAGCAGGTTTATGTGAGTTTTACGGAGTGAACGTTGTATAGGAAATACTGCATATATACTCACCGCTATAGCAAACCAAACACATCTGCTGATATAAATTCCACATGACTGCGTCAAGCTTATTTGCTATACGCCAGTATGCCTTCCAAAGCTATCCTTGTCCTGTGAAATTTCTATTCAGCATCTTATGTTAGTTTTGCTATAGCGTCGAGTATAAATTAAGATGAAGAATAAAAATGGTGACATTTGATGTACTGAATGAGTTGACTATTTCCTGAAAATTTCCGTACAGGATTACAATGATGCTATGAATATTATAAACTGGAAAAGCAAATCATCAGGAATTGAAAAAAGTCCGGAATACGCCAGTATTCCTGCGGCTTTTTTTCTTGTTATTTTGGCTTTTCGACTTCATCTTTTGGCAAGCTTTCATTGGTGGAGCAATAACGTTTTGCCTGTTTTTATAAAAAGTTTTTAACGGGACACACATATGTCCGGAAAGTGTGGTATAATAGACTTGAAACATAAACAGAAAGGAAGTCTTTATATGACACAGACGGAAAAGAAAACAGAGAACAGAATAAGAATTGAAAATATGATGAGTGATGAAAATTTTCTTTACAGACGTGGAAATATTGTCTGGATTCAGGTTCCTGAGGATCTGAAAGGCAGTACTCATATTCAGGCTGGAATCAGAAGAGGACTGATTTTCTCCAACGATGTAAACAATCTTTTTTCAGATTTAATATACATAATTCCATGTACGACCCAAAAGAAAAACATGAAATTTCATGTGAAATACCATAATCAGTATATTCTGGCGGAACAGCTTAATCCCATTGATAAATCATGGATTCTTGCCGACAAGGAAGTTACTAAAATTGATGATAAAACGCTGGAAATTGTTGAGTCTAATTTCATGAAACAATTCGGACTGAAAGATATGATGGCGTCATAAGAATAGGAGAATAACGATGAACTACGAAAAAAACGACCGGATGCTTGAAATATTCATGCGGGCCCTGCGTGGGGAGGCAATTTCTCTGAACAGGCTTGCAGATGAATACAGCGTTTCAACCAAAAGTATCAGCCGTGATATCAGCAGTATCAAAAACTTTCTTGCTGAACACAGAGAACTTATGCAGAATGCGGAACTTACATATTCACGAAAAAACAAGTCGTATACACTGACAAATGACGAATTTCTTAAAAACAAGGAACTGTTTGCGATTGTAAAGATACTTCTCGGCAGTCGTGCGCTCAGCAAGGATGAAATACTGACTCTCATTTCCAAACTGAAAAAGTTTACTACAGTCAGCGACAAAGAAATACTGGAAAATCTGATACGCAAGGAGATATATCACTACCATGAAGTGAAATCAGACTGTCCGGGAGTTATCGAAAATTTATGGAAGCTGATACAGGCAATTGAGTGCAGGCACACGCTGACAATTACCTATTACAAAATGAACCGTGACGAGGTGAAGCGTAAAATCAAGCCAGCGGCGGTAATGTTCAGCGAGTATTATTTTTATCTGATAGCGTACATGGCAGATGATGAGGAGTATAAGCCGAAATATTTCAGAATAGACCGCATTACCTCAATCATGGAACACAGGGAGAACTTTCAGCTTGACAGAAAGCATGATTTTGATGAGGGCGACCTGCGTGAGAAAAATCAGTTTATGTTTCCTGGTGAAAATATCAAGATACGGTTTGAGTTTACGGGACTTTCCGTGCAGGCGATTCTCGACCGTCTGCCGACAGCAAAGGTAACTGAAAAAAACGGTAATATCAGTGTTATTGAGGCAGAGGTTAATTACGGAAGAGGCATAATAATGTACCTGCTTTCACAGGGCTCATGGGTCAGAGTTCTTTCGCCGGACTGCCTGATAGAAGATATGAAAGCTGAGATTGATAATATGAAAAAACTCTATTGAAATAATTTTTCTGTTATAAAATTATTGCGTGGATAAATCTGCCATAATATAATAACCGCACAATTTTTAAGGCAATACCGCACAATTATTGTCGTACAGATGCGCAGTCAGATTTTTCGGCAGATTGCATAAAAATCTCGCAGGCATACTGGCGTATGTCAAAAGATTTTTGTGTGATATGACGGAAAATCTGCAAGCAGATGTGCGGCAAAAGCGATAGCTGATAATTGTGCGGTGTTGCCTTAAATGATTGTGCGGTTTTTTCAGTTGTATGAAGAAATCAGTCCCTGATAATTTTAAAGCAGACGGTGTTTTCGTTTATAAGGGGAGTGTTGTAGACAAAGTAGACGATTCCGGAAAAATTCGTTTTTATGACTGATACTGTTTCACCGTCAAGGGGGTTTAAAATTTCACCTAAGATTTCATTTTCCTCAACGTGCTTTCCGACTTCGGTTCTGTTCATAAACAGTCCGCCGTCCTCCGAGCGTATCTGCTCTATTGAGTTTTCAGAAATTATCTCTGTAGCATATGCACCATGAATTGTTTTTGTTATGATTCCGGTGTTGTACATAAACCGCAGAATTGCTGAAACAGCTTCCTGTGCGGATTTTTCGTTTATTGTATCTGTGGAACTGGTATAAACGGAAAAGGCACGGGTTTCCCATATCTGCCAGTTATAGTTGAGGGTCGTGGTGTCATAGGGGCGGGGTGTTCTTACGATTCCGAATGATGTCCCGAAAAGCTTCATAAGACTGATGTCAGTAAAGCCAGTTTCCATAAGCTTTACATGAGTTAGAAAATTTCCCTGCTGATAAAAGCTTGCAAGCTGTATGCCGTACTCATAGCCCTGAAGGACGGTGAAAAGACCGTCTGCAATTCGCTGGGTCGTTTCGCCAAGGTCATATCCGGGAAACATTCTGTTGATGTCGGTGTTATCCATTGCCCAGAAACGCTTTCCGAGATTCATTGAATAGTAATTGACGCAGGGTATTACCATTATTTCACAGTCCTTTGAGATTTCATTTTTCTTTTCAAGCCTTTTCAGTTCCTGAATAAGCTGTGAACAGACATACATCTGCTGTACTTCATTTCCTCTCATTGCGCCCACAATGGCAATTGACTTTTTCCCTGAACCGAATTTAAAGCCTGTTATGTCCAGACTTTCACGGTAGGGTGATTTTAACGAATAGAGTATTTCCTTTCTCATTGCTGTGTTATACCTTTCTCAATGATATCGTCCGAACTGTCGCACAAAATTCTTGCAAGGAGAGAACCGCCGTAAACGATTGGGTATTCTCTGAGGGTGAATATCATTCCGTCGCAGACTGCTGTAACTCTCTCCTCGATTTTTCCTGTCAGCGGATTCAGCACATCGCCGATGTGGTCGCCCTCCTTAACTCTGTCGCCGAAATTTGCAGTCTGAACGAAGATTCCTGCTGCGTCAGAATTTACAAATCCGACTGCACCGTTTAAGGAAACCGCCGGATCTCTCGGCTCCTTTGTTTCGCCGTTCCACATTCCGAGATTTTTCATAAGATTCAGAACGCCGTCAAAAAGCTGAAAGCAGTATTCCTTTGTTATTCTCATACCCACTCCCATTTCAACTACAAGAGTTTTGGTACCCCTTGAATTAAGACTGTGCGCAAGAGTGGATTCAAGGACAGTAGCGGATTCGTGTACCCAGATAAAGTCAACATTGAGCATTTTTGCGTAGGGCACAAGAGTTTCCGCTGTGGGTACGCTTATTCTTATCTGTGGTATCTCTTTGAGAAAAATATTGCTTGAGTGTACGTCAATGCAGATGTCAGCACCGGCAATGTCGTCAATAATCGCCGAGCAGACTGTTTCTATCATAGTACCGTCTTTTGAGCCGGGGAAAACTCTGTTCATGTCAAGGTCAAAAAGGGGAATACCCCTTGTGATAGAGTCGATACCCAGCGGATTCAGCGCAGGGTAAATATCGACTGTTCCGTTAAGACAGCCGATATTTTTGTTTATGTGGTCGGCAAGCAGCCATGCAAGATACTGTCCTTCAAGCTCATCACCGTGAATGCCGGTAACAATGCATATCCGCTTTCCGCTTTTGCCGTTTTTTATACTGTTCTTTTTTATGTTCAGTGTTTCATTTACCGCAAGGGACGCCTGCGTAACTGATTGAACCATTGTTTTATCCTCCGTATCAATAGAATGAATTTTCCGACAGACAGGATTCGATTAACTGAAGCTGTCTTGTGTAAGCACCGAACATAACTCCTCTGTCAACAGCGCAGTCGCCGAAATCACGTCCCTGTGAGAGCACGAGGTAGTCGTCTGAAACATCACAGTTGTTGGTGGGGTCATAGCCTTTCCAGCATTCGCCTGTCCATATTTCAAGCCAGCTGTGGGTTTCGCCGTCACAGCTTGCAAGTCCGGCAATATAACGGCAGGGGATACCGTCCATTCGCAGTACCGACAGCATAACGTGGGTAAAATCCTGACACACGCCCTTTTTTATTGCAAAGGCATCAGCCGCAGTTGTAGCCGTATCGGTACTGTTCTTTTCATAAACCATGACCTGCGACAGACAGTCGGAAAAATATTTTATTCTTTCAAACGGGTCATCTGCCGTACAGCCGGACTTTATTTCACTGTACCATTCAGCCAGTCCGGAATCCGGTTTTGTATATTTGGACTGATAGCTGTAACATGGCATAAAATCAGTTTTTGCGGCATTCCAGTCAATTTCCGCACAGCCCTTTATCTCAAAATCAAGATAGCGGTGCTCCTTTTTCAGATAGCCGGAGGTGACGTTGTTGACGAATGAATCAACTGTCTGCATTACCGAAACAAAAGGTGAGATGTTAAGTTCACAGGATAAAATATGCTGTGAGGGTGTTTCGGGGGGAATACAGCGCAGGGCAAAGGAATGGTCATGGACATAGTTATCAAAGGTAAGCTTGGTGGAAAAATGAAAATACAGCTTTTTCATACGTTTACCCCCACAGGAATTTTTTCAGTTTCAAACAGCTTGCCAAGACTTGCAATGGCTTTAGCAGCAGATTTTTTATAATCATCTTCTGTGCCAAGAATTTCAACAAGTGTGCAAAGCTGGCTGGTGTTATACCGATACGGACTGTTTTTCGGAACGTTTCTAAGGTGTCTGCATAATCTTTCAAATTCATGCTGTACCTTCCCGAAATCTGACCTGAATCTTAATTCAAGGTCAAGCCTTTCAACGGATTTTCCGCAGAAAATGATAGTTCTGATTTCATAGTCGTAGACGTATTCGGAAACACAGCCCCAGAATCCGAAGAGGATATCTTCAAGCGGCAGCAGGGAGAGTCTTAATCCCTTGCCGGATTTCTGCGCCTTTTCAAGGGTATCAATGGCAAGCTGCAAAAAGGAAAGTGCCTCTGTGGAAATTTCCTCTCTTAGTACGATTCCGTTGTCGTATGCCCTTTCAAGACTTGATGCAACAGAATTTACGTTTTCTTTTTCAAAAAGAAAGCTGTCAAAAAAGTTTTTTGCACTGCCGTATGTATCAGCAAGACCGAAATTTGCTAAAAAGTCAGTGTAGCATTCCGGCTTTCCGTCAATTGAATTGTCATATAAATCTTCCAGTGCTTTTAAGGTTGAGAAAACTCTCTCGGCGTATCTTCCAAGCCAGAAGAGTCTGTCGCCGTGTTCTATCGAGATAGTACCCATGTGTCCTTAAAACCTCCTCCTTGTGATGAATTTACTACGAATGAATCGGGATTTCTTGAAAAGCGTGTAAGCCCCGATGCCCACACTCTTGTCTGCTCGCCGGAAAGCACAAACGCTCTAAGGTCAGCTTTTCTCATAACCTGCCTGCCCTCGTCAATAATAGGAAGGTCAAGGAAGTCAATGACCTCCTGTGCAATAAAGCGTCGTGGTTCGTTAATAATGGTCTGACGCATATTTTCAAGCTTTTCGTCGCTCAGCTCGCTGCCGAAAACAACGCCGTAGCCCCCAGCCTCTGCAACGTCCTTAATAACAAGCTTATCCAGATTTTTAAGCACATACTCCTTGTCCTCCTCATAAAACGGCAGATAAGTGGGAGCATTTTTCAGGATAGGCTTTACACCGAGGTAATACTCTATCATTTTTGGAACAAAATAGTAAATACCCTTGTCGTCAGCAACACCGTTTCCGGGAGCATTTATTATGGCAACATTGCCGGAGCGATAAGCCTCCATAAGATTAGGAATACCGATAAGTGACTGCGGTTCAAAGGTCAGCGGGTCAAGATAATCGTCTGAAATACGTCTGTAAAGAGCGCCTACCTTGGTTTTGCCGCCGGTATAAGTCTTGTGGTAAAGTACATTGTCCTCAACAAACAGTTCGTCATTCTGAACAAGCACGGAATTTGTTAATTCCGCAAGATAAGAATGCTCAAAATATGCCGCATTGTATCTGCCCGGAGTTAAAATTGCGTTGATACCACCACAGTTTGAGTAGTCCATTGTATCTTTCAGAAGCTTTGCATAGTTGCGGTTATCCACAATGCTGTTGTTTGAAAATGCCGCCGGCGAGGCAACTCGTGTAAGCTCCCTTGCAATAAGCGGATAAGACGCACCGGACGGTATTCTTAAATTATCCTCTAAAATGTACCAGTCTCCGTCTTTGCTCTGGACAAGGTCGATTCCGGAAATGTGACTGTAAATATTATTCGGCGGAGTAATTCCCTCACACTGCGGAAGATATCCGCTTGAAATATACACAAAATTTTCCGGAATAACGCCGTCCTTAATAATATTTTTATCATGGTAAATATCAAAAAGGAACTTGTTCAGTGCATCTACTCTCTGAACAAGTCCCTTTTCCATATCTGTAAAATCATTGTGGGTAATAATTCTTGGTATCGGGTCAAAAGGAAAAAGCTGTTCTTTGAAAATGCCGTTTTTATAAATGCCAAACTTAACGCCGTAGCGTCTGAGCAGTTCGTTGATTTCTTCTGCATTGCCAACAGGAGCTGAATACAGTTCCTCGTTTAATTCAGCAGTCTTCATGTTTTTTCACTCCTCTTTTTATTAAAAAGCAAAAAGGGAACTCCGATTTAACGGAGCACCCTTGCTTCAAAATTTATTATACTTGTATTATAGCACTATGTTTTTCTGATGTCAATACCTGAAAATACAATTTGTAAAAATTAAATTATTTAATACGCAGAGCGTAACTGTTGTTCTTCAGATGTGCTGCTGCGTACAAAAGTTTATGTACATTATAAATAACTGTTTTTTTCATTTGAATCAGATATTTTTCTTTTTTGCTCTTGACAAACTTGTTGAATTGTGATATAATATTTAAGTACAAAAATGCCGCTGTGGTGGAATAGGCAGACACAAGGGACTTAAAATCCCTCGGGGTAAAACCCGTACCGGTTCAAGTCCGGTTAGCGGCACCAATGAAAGAATGTCGATTTTACGGCATTCTTTTCTTATTTTCTGACTAATTTGGTAGAAAAGTTTCTTGTGAATGAGCGTTTTTCTACCGAATTTCTACCAAATTTTCTACCAAAATCGCTGCTTTTTTCAATTTCATTTTCATTTTTGGTCTTGCCACAAAAGTTTTTTTATCCCCCGTGTCAAGTTGACTTGATTAACTTTTTTACTTTTTTTATAATGCCGCCGTGGTAGAATGGGTAGACGATCGGCACACTATTATCGCAGGTTCTCAGGTTGAGGACTTGCGATTTTTTTCGTCCTCTGAACCTTTATTATGGATAGCCTGTTCCGTATCTGTACTGTCTCCACCCAACACTTTGGCGATAGTCTCCGCAGACTCCACTTTGGAATGAAAGTCGAGGTGACTATAAAAATTGGCTGTAACATTAAATGTTGAATGTCCGAGCCACTCCTGGATCGCCTTCATGGATACTCCGTTTGCCAGCAACAGACTGGCACATGAATGACGAAGATCATGGAATCGAATGTGTTTTAGCTTATTTTTCTTAATGATCGTGGACAAGGGCGAGATCTACAAGCACCTTGACGAGCTTGATACCAAAGTCACGGACGCAGTAAACCGTCAGACTGAGCTTCTTATGCAGTCGAGCCGTGACTATCAGGCTGCCGTCATGTCAGGGCGGATCGACCAGTCGGGAGCGATCGGCAATCTGCTCCGTA
>JALEVO010000091.1 GCA_022788225.1 Oscillospiraceae bacterium
AGTTCTGCATTTTCTCGTTCAGGCTCCAGATTCCGCTTCTTCAGTTCCTCATCGGACATCTGATATTTCTGGCTCTTTATCGCTGCATTTCGCTTGGAACGCCAGTCAGACAGTGTGTAATACTGTATCCCTAACTGCTGAACAGCCTTTTTCAGTCCAATCTCGTCTGATAGCTTCAAGGCTTCCTCTTTGAACTCTTTACTGTACTTCATTTTTCATTTCCCTTTCTGGTTTTTATTGCTTTTATTCTACCAGATTTTTGGGTGTTTGTCGACTGCTCTTTCAGTATAACATATCAAAAAATGCCTCATGCAAACAATCCAAGATCGTTTGCATATACAAGCAATTATAAAATTGTGCTATAAATTCAGCATTTTTGTGTTGACATTTTATATTAAATAAGTTATAATTTATAAAAAGATTTGGTTTTTATAAACAAAAGGAGGAAATTATGTTAAGGAAAAGACTTATGTCACTTATGATTTCAGCCGCAATGCTTATCTGTATGGCGGCACTTCTGCCGATTACCGCAGCAGCAGAAACAGTTGAAATCTTCAATGACGATTTTGAAAACGGCTACGGCGGCTGGGCAGGACGAGGTGACGCCGCAATAAGTGTGGTGGATACCACAGCAAATTCCGGAGAAAAATCCCTTTACATCTCCGGCAGAACAAAAAACTGGCATGGTGCTGCCTGTGCCAAAATTAAGGAACTGCGTCCCGGAAAGACTTATTACATAAGCGGTTATGTAATGCAGGACGAGGGAAATGATTCTGAACAGATAAATCTTCAGATACTCTACAAGGATTCAAACGGTACAGAGCAGTACAAATCTGTTTCCAATGTTCAGGCGAAAAAGGGCGAATGGACTAAGGTAGGCGGAAACTATACTGTCCCGTCAGATGCCACTAATGTAACAGTATATTTTGAAACTCCTTCAAACCTTATTAACTTCTATATTGACGATGTTTCAGCAACAGGTGAGCCGAATGACGATGGCGATGAGACCGAGGGCTTTACAGAGGATTTTGAAAACGGCGTCAACGACTGGAGCGGCAGAGGAGATGCAAAGTGCGAAGTGGTTTCATCTGTGGGTCACGACGGCAGCAGCTGTCTTTACACATATAACCGTCAGCAGCTGTGGAACGCTCCGTCCGCAAACAAGACAATGGTACTCAATGCCGGAAATTACTACCGATTCAGCGGCTGGGTTATGTACAAGGGTGAATACAAAAGTGGAACAGAAACCCTTGATTTCCCCCAGACGCAGAAATTTTCAATGTATCTCCAGTATCAGAAGGACGGCAAAGAAAACTACTACGAAATTGCAAGTTCTACAGCTAATATAGGCGAGTGGACATATATTGAGGGTGAATACACTCTCCCTGAAACAGCGGCAAACTTTGTGGTTTATTTCCAGACAGGATACAAGCCTGACGCAAGCGTCCAGACTGTTGACCTCATGGACTTCTACATTGATGATGTTGCGGCAGAACTTCTTCCTCCACCGGCAATCGAGGAGGATATTCCGTCCCTGTGCGAGGCATATAGTGATTATTTCAAAATAGGCTGTGCCTCAACTGCAACAGAGCTTCAGACCAATGCAACAAAAGACCTTATCAAAAAGCACTACAACAGCCTTACTCTCGGCAACGAGTTAAAGCCGGACAGCACACTGAATCAGAAACTTGCACTGGCTCACGTTGCTTCAACCGGAGATGACACAGATCTGCCTGTTGATCTTGCAAATGCAGCGCCGCTACTTGAATTTTCACAGGAAAACAATATCCCTGTAAGAGGACACGTTCTTGTATGGCACAGCCAGACTCCGGACTGGTTCTTCAAGGAAAATTTTGAAACAGACGGTGCATGGGTATCAAAAGAAAAAATGTTAAAGCGTCTTGAAAACTATATAAAAAATATCATGACCGCCATTGAAGTACAGTATCCTGACCTTAACGTCTACGCATGGGACGTTGTAAACGAGGCTGTTAAGGATTCCGGCGGTATGAGAGACCCGGGTTCAAACAGTGAAGTCAACGGACAATCTGCATGGATGAAGGTATTCGGGGACGAGTCATTTATCGACGCTGCTTTTGAGTACGCAAGAAAATATGCGCCGGAGGGCTGCAAGCTTTTCTATAATGACTACAACGAGTATACAGAGGTAAAGCGTGATGATATCTATGAGATATGCAAACGCCTTGCTGACAAGGGTCTGATTGACGGCGTTGGTATGCAGTCACACATTAAAATGAGTTATCCGTCCGTGGAACTTTACGAGGCGGCTATCAGAAAATATGCAAGTCTTGGACTGGAAGTGCAGATAACAGAACTTGATATCGACCAGAAGTCCAACAGTGAGGAGTCACAGCTTGAACTTGCACAGCGATATAAAGAGGTGTTCTCCCTTTACAAATCATTAAAGGACGAGGGTGTTAACATTACAGCCGTTGTTCTGTGGGGTATTACTGACAACACAAGTTGGATTGGCGGATATCCGCTTTTATTCGACAAGAATTATACTGCAAAGCCTGCCTTTTATGCAGTTCTTGACACTGACAAGGAAGTGCAGACTATAAAAACAGCCAGTGCACTCGCCTATGACGGAACTGATTCCGACTACGAAAGAGCATTTAAGATTCAGAAGTCCAATGATATTGGTACTGCTGGAGCGTTCAGGGCAATATGGAACGGCAATGAAGTTACACTCAGAATTGATTCAGATGTTGACGGCAATGCAAAAATAATTTTTGACGGCACTGACAATTACATTACCAAAACCGCATCACTGAACAGCGGAAAGTCACAGGATATCACAATCGATCTTTCACAGGCTGGTATCAAATCCGGTTCATCTCTGGGAATGGAAATTCTTATTGAAGATAAAAGCGGTAAACAATATCTCTGGAATACTCTTGAATACAGCGGCAGTTCAGACTATGTTTTCGGGAAGCTTAACTTTAAAGAACAGCCTCTGGGTACAACTGCAGGCAAGGCGGAAAATGCTCCTGTAATCGATGGCGTAATTGATGATATTTGGGCATCTGTAGAGTCAATTGATGTAAACAAGTACACAATGGGCAAGGACGGTGCTTACGGTACCGCAAAGGCCCTCTGGGACAAGGACAACATTTATGTGCTTGTTGAAGTTAAAGACAGCAATCTCAGCAAGGCAAGCGCAAACGCATACGAGCAGGATACAGTTGAAATATTCTTTGACGAAAACAACGGTAAAACAACATCTTATGAGGCTGACGATATTCAGATAAGAGTAAACTTTGACAACGAAGTTACAGTTACAGACGGCAAGTCCGGCGACATCTATAAGACTGCGGCTAAGGTGACAGAGGTTGGATATGTTGTTGAAGTTGCTATACCTCACACAATAAAGGAATTTGAACCTAATCAGGTGGTAGGATATGACGTACAGATAAATGACGACAACGGCGAGGGCAAGAGAACTGGTATCGCAAACTGGAGCGATCTTACCGGTCAGGGCTATATCAATACATCAGGCTTTGGGGTACTGGAACTTTCAAATGGTTCAGCAAATCACGAAATCGGAGATGTCAATGCTGACGGAACAGTCAATGTTGCTGACCTTGTACTTTTGCAGAAATACATCGTTCATTCTGTAAGAGACCTTGATGACGGTGATGCAGCGGATATGAACAGCGATAATGTTATAAGTGTATTTGACGCAGTATTGTTAAGAAACAAGCTTCTGAAATAATAGCTGAAGAAATAATTTTATATAAGCATAATAAAACAGAGCACAGGTCTGAAAACTTGTGCTCTGTTTTTTATTAATTCAATGCTGCGGCAGATTATTCACTCACATTTTTCTCAATGACGATATAGTTTCTCCCCGCACCGTAAAGTTTTCCTGACTTTTATGCTTCCCATAAAAGGAGATGTCTGAAAAATATCCGAACTCTGTTTTTGACATATTTCAATCCACTCCCTCTGCGTGGAGGGAGACTAAAAGCGTACAGTGCATTTGCGGCATTATTCTATTTCAATCCACTCCCTCCGCGTGGAGGGAGACCCGTTGCCGGAATCTTTAAGCGCTCTTCCAAAACAATTTCAATCCACTCCCTCCGCGTGGAGGGAGACACACAAAGGGCAAGTCGATTGAGTGGCAAACACCATTTCAATCCACTCCCTCCGCGTGGAGGGATACATTATACACCTTATTTTATGTATTGACAAACATCTATTTCAATCCACTCCCTCCGCGTGGAGGGAGACTAAATTTATTGAGGATTTATTT
>JALEVO010000066.1 GCA_022788225.1 Oscillospiraceae bacterium
AGAAGCAGAGACTTTGTATTGCAAGAGCACTGCTCAAAAAGCCGAATATAATTATACTTGACGACAGCACCAGTGCTGTTGATACTGCAACAGACAGTAAAATACGTCAGGCATTCAGAGAAAAGCTTGCAGACACTACAACTATAATAATTGCTCAGAGAATTTCCTCAGTTTGCGACGCTGACAGAATTATCGTTCTTGACGACGGAAAAGTAAACGGCGTGGGAACACACGAGGAACTTATCAGAAACAATGAAATTTACAGAGAGGTTTATGAATCTCAGCAGAAAGGAAGTGACAAGTAATGCCAGGACCGGGACATGGACCAAATACAAAACCTATGGCAAAGCCGAAAAATGCCGGAGCGGCACTTAAAAGAATTTTCAGCTATATGAGTGAATATAAGCTCAGGCTTGCTGTGGTGGTAATTGCAATTATAATAAGCTCATCAGCCTCTGTTATAGGCACATATATGCTTAAACCTCTTATCGACAACTATATTGAACCCTTTATCGGGCAGGAAAACCCCGATATGACCGGACTTGTAAAAATGCTTGGTATTATGTCTGTCATATACCTGCTGGGTGCATTTTCATCATGGATTTTCAACAGAATGATGATAACCGTTTCCACAAGGACGCTTTACAAGATTCGTGTTGATATGTTCAGAAAAATGGAGTCACTTCCGATAAAATATTTTGATACTCACACTCACGGCGAGATAATGAGCCGCTACACAAACGACTCGGACGCTGTAAGGGAAATGCTCACAAACAGCATTGCGCAGTTTATCTCCTCCGGAATTACTGTTATAAGCGTTTTCTGCTTTATGCTCTATTTAAGCTGGCAGCTGACGATTATTGTTGTTGCCATGCTGGCTGTAATTCTCTTTATAATAAAGAAGATAGGCGGCAGAAGCGGTAACTATTTCAAGGACCAGCAGAAAGCTGTGGGAGCAGTAAACGGATATATCGAAGAGATGATAGAGGGACAGAAAGTAGTCAAGGTTTTCTGTCACGAGAACAAGTCAAAAGAGGGTTTTGACGTTCTCAACGAAAATCTCAGAAAAGCCTCCACAAACGCAAACACATACGCTAATATTCTCATGCCGATAATGAATAATCTTTCCTATATTCATTATGCGCTGACTGCCATTTCCGGCGGTGTACTTGCAGTTTTAGGGTACATTTCATTCGGTACTGCCGCAACATTCCTCCAGTACACAAGACAGTTTGCACAGCCTATTACACAGATATCACAGCAGTTCAACTCGGTTCTGTCAGCACTTGCAGGTGCGGAGAGAATATTCAATCTTATCGACGAAGAACCGGAGGCAGACGAGGGCTATGTAACTCTTGTAAATGCAAAGAGAGATGAAAATGGCAATTTGCATGAAACAAATGAGAGAACAGGGCTTTGGGCATGGAAACACCCTCACCATGACGGTACAACTACATTTACCGAAGTAAGAGGAAAGGTTTCCTTTGACGATGTTGTGTTCGGCTACAACGAAAATAAAATTGTCCTTAACGGAATTACGCTCTACGCAAAGCCGGGACAGAAAATTGCCTTTGTCGGTTCAACGGGTGCCGGAAAAACCACAATCACAAATCTGATAAACCGTTTTTACGATGTACCAGACGGAAAAATCAGATATGACGACATCAACATTAACAAAATCAAAAAGTCTGATTTAAGGCGTTCGCAGTCGATAGTTTTACAGGACACTCATCTGTTTACCGGAACAATTGCTGACAATATCCGCTACGGAAAGCTTGACGCAACTGACAGCGAAGTCAAAGCGGCGGCAGAGCTTGCAAATGCCGATTCATTTATAAAGCATCTGCCGGAGGGCTATGACACCGTTATAACCGGCGACGGCGGAAGTTTAAGTCAGGGACAGCGTCAGCTGCTGGCTATCGCAAGGGCGGCAGTTGCAGACCCGCCGGTGCTTATCCTTGACGAGGCGACAAGCTCAATTGATACCCGTACAGAGTCGCTGATAGAAAAGGGCATGGACAGCCTTATGGAAGGCAGGACTGTATTCGTTATTGCTCACAGGCTTTCTACAGTCAGAAACTCTCACGCTATTATGGTTATGGAAAACGGCAGGATTATTGAAAGAGGAAACCATAACGACCTTATTTCACAGCACGGAAGATACTATCAGCTTTATACAGGAATGTTTGAACTTAGTTAAATGTGTGCAAAATTAACATAAAAATGTTTTTATGTTTGTCTATAACGTATATTGAACTAAAACGAAAAATTGTGTATTATTAAAGTATCTGATTTAGTACGAAGTTTATACCTGCTTTACGGGTATACAGATAATCAGGCGAAAAAAGCGTGCCGTTCGCAGATAATAAGCGGCAGATTGGAGAGTTTAAGCTATGAAAATTAAAAGAATTCTTGCTTGCCTTTGCGCAGCAGTAATGATGGCTGTTTCATTTACAGCCTGCGGAGATTCAGAAAGCAGCAAGTCTGATTCATCATCATCAGAGTCAGCAGTTGAAACAGAGGCTCCTACAGAAGCAGCTACAGAAGCAGAAGCAGCTGAAAGCTCAGCAGCAGAAAATGCAGCTGCAAACAATGCAAACGAGCAGGTAAACGCTATCGTTGTTGAGGACAGCGTTGTTGCTGAAGACGGTGACGCATACCTTGCTTTCGCTGACGGAAGATACGTTGGTTACTACTGGGGTACAGACGCTGACACACTGACATATGCCGCAACAAATGCAAAGATTGAAGGCAATGGTCAGTACACAGTTGCTCTTGACGCTTCAACAAACGGCTACAACCAGACAACAGGTTACGCTGATATGCAGGGTCTTACATTCGCAGCTGTTATCGTTAAGGAAGGTACAACACTTTATCCTAACATGGTTATCACAATCGACAGCATCAAGCTTGACGGTACAGAAGTTGAAATGACAAAGAAGCCTTACACATCATCAGATGACGGCAAGGAAATGAGATCAAACATCTACAACGGCTATGTTGACGCAGCAAGCGTTCCGGACGACGCAAGAACAGCTGACGGCGATCTGACAAACTGTTCACCACAGGTTGTTGATCCTGCATCATTCGGTACTTACCAGAAGATTGAAGTTACATTTACAGTTTCTGGTCTTTAATAAAAAAACAACTATGAGAAAACCGGTATGGCGAAAGTCATACCGGTTTTTGCATTATTCAACGAATATTTCAGAGGACGCCTCGTTTCTCAGGGCAATAACAGCGCCCCTTATGAGATACGCCGCCGGATCGCCGGATGGACTTTTCCGCAGACACCTCACCATAGTACCCTCAACCAGTCCGATATCCTGAAGTCTTCGGCGCATATCCCCCTTGGTGTCAAGCCTGATAACACGTCCCCATCTGCCCTCTTCGAGCCGGTTCATTGTAAAATTTATATTTTCCATGTTATGATTCTCCGATAAGTAAAATTGGGTTTTCCCCTGTTATCATAATATGCGGGAATCGGATTATGGACACAATATGAAAAAGCCGCAGAAAATCTGCGGCTCATGTTTTATTTCATAATAAGCTTTGCCAGTTCAACGGCGTCATAAAGGTCAACCTTGCTGTCCTCATTATAGTCGGCAAGCAGCATTTCATCTGAATTGAATGTTATCATTCCCATCATATACTTTGCAACAGCAATTACATCATAAAGGTTAATTGTTCCGTTGCCGTCAATATCGCCTTTTCTGAGAAGCAGGTCAATATCCTTTATTTTGGATTTGTCAGAATAGCTGCCGTCGGTTATTGAATCGTAATTTTCATCAAGCACGAGATTGGCAAGACCATAACCGCAATAATTTTCGCTAAAATCAAATCTGATAATTGAAACATCAGATGTATCAATTTTATATGCCTTCACTTCATCATCAAATTTTGAATCCAATGTGTAATAAAAATTGTTATCTAAATAAATTCTTAAACTTCTGTTTCTTGAATCAGTATTATCTATATGACCGATACAAAAAGTGATATTGTCAACATTTTCAACATTTAATGTCGCATATGCGTTATATTTATTGAATGTAATACCCTGATAATAATTGCTTCCATTCATCTGAAAATAATTACTATCATCTAATCCATCATAAATTTCCACACCGGACTTATCGTACCACGAATACAAAAATTCTTCATTTTCGTATACAGGTGTACTGTGTGTAATACTTGGTGCATTTTCGTCAAGGCATATATCTCCAATGGCTTTAATACCATAATCAGCAGGGATCTCAAGCTTCAGTTCGCTTATTCCCGATAAATTAATTTCAATTTTTTTACACATATCAAATAATGAATAATTTACTTCACGGTATAAATTCCCATCTCTGTAAATTGATAAAGTAAAGTCATATAAACCGCTATTGTCAACATGACCCAAATCAAACGAAATCTTGCTGTAGTTCTCAACATCAAATGATACACATGAGTTATAATTATCAAATGTCATACCTTGATAATACCTACGTCCACTCATCTGAAAGTAATTATGCTCATCTGAGCCGTCATAAATAGTTGTACCATCTGAGAAATCATAACCCGAATTCAAAAACTCCGTCAGCACCGTATCCGCCGCAGTTGCCGCCTTAACTTCAACCTTTCCCTTGTCCCAAACAAGGCAGAAGCTGAATGCAAATATAGCGGACATCAGAACACTCATTAGCCTTTTAAATTTCCTCATAATTATTTACCTCCGCAATATATTATTATAATACAAAAAGCACACCAAACTACGCCTTAAAATTATAAGGCAAGTTCAGTGTGCTATTTATATTTTTGGTGAAAATCAACAAATTAGAGCATGATGTGCCCCCCCCATTATGCGATATGCCAATTGTGCAATTAGTACAATTATAATATGTCATAAGAGAGCCATCCTTTCGTTGATTTTTTTCATTTTATCATAAATTCCTTAGTTTGTCAATATAATTATTGCATTTATTGACAAACCTTGAAAAATATAGTAAAATGAACAAAAGTCATTTTTGGAGTTGATACATTTGAACATACAGGATTTCTGCTGCGGAAAGGTTTTTGACTGCTATAACTTTTTCGGTGCACACAAGGAAAACAACGGTTTTGTTTTCAGGACATTCGCCCCTCATGCGGAAAGAAT
>JALEVO010000144.1 GCA_022788225.1 Oscillospiraceae bacterium
ATATTATTATAGCATGATAATATAAATAAATCAAGTAAATAACGCAAAAAAATCCGGCCTTTTGAAAAAAGACCGGATTTAAGGGAATAAATAGGAATTATAAAAAAGGAATTAAAATGAAAGACTTAGTTCTGTGGGCCAAGTTTATCATATGTAATAATCATTGCAACATAGTTCATGATGAGTGAGCTGTCGTTTGAGTCAACGTTATCATCAAACATACAGTTTGCATTGATAAGACCCTGTGGTACAAGTGGGTTTGCTGTCTTGTTAAGTAAGTAGAGGTTAAGCTTAACAACGTCAGCAACGCTTACTTCACCGTCAACGTTTGTATCGCCCCAATGTGCGTCCTTAACGGAAGTATCAACAGTTTCACCTGATGGATCTGTTGTAGTTGTCTGACCAGAAACTGTAACAGTTGCTGTAGCTGTCTTACCGTCTGATGTTTTAGCAGTAACAGTAGCTGTACCTTCCTTAACTGCTGTAACCTTACCATTTGCATCAACAGTAACTGCATCACCATCAACAGTGAATGTTACATCAACCTTTGAACCGTTAACAGTTGCTTCGATTGTTTCTGATTCGCCAACAGCAAGTTTGATTTCACTTGGAGTCAGTACAAGTTCATCTCCTGTTACAGGACCGTCTTCATAGTAATCAGGTTCAATCTGTGGATAGAGTTCATACATTGTACCAAGAGCAAGGAGAATATCACCAGCGTGCCAGAATCTGTGATAATTAAGATCAACGGATTCCATAGCCTCTGTAATGTCCCCACCTGTTGCCTTAGCATTATCATAAGCTGTCTTGAATTCCTGAACCTTTTCATTCTGGAGGTACTTTGAACGGAAGCTTAAGAATGTTGCACCATGTTCCAGCGGATCTCCGTTAGGCATTGTACCTGAGTAATAATCAGGAATAAATACATCCTGCTCGAAGAGTCTTGCCATACTGCCGTTTGTTTCAGTGATTGAAAGACCAATGTCATCACGTCCGAGTTCCCACTCACGGTCAAGAAGTGAATGTGCAATATAAAGACCCTTAGAAGCTACATCAGTATTAGTTGAGCTGTAAGCAGCCTTGTAGTCTACATTGTTTGCCTTTGCATAGTAAATAAGTGTATTACACAGTGAAGATACACAACCAAGGTCAGAAGAACCAACATTTGTTACTGTACATGTCAAATCCTTGTTTGCATTCGGATCATATTTACCATACCAGTCAGCCGGCTGTCCGAACCAGTCAAGAGTTGCAGGGATATCGTATGTGCCGTCTTCATACAGGTGAACCTGTCCAACGAACCATTCTACCCATCTGTCAAGAATAGCCTTGAGTGCTTCTTCAAGAGTCATAGAATCGCAAACCAGTACACCTGTTGTGTCGCCTTCTGTCTTAACTACATAGTACATTTCAGCAAGACGCTGTACTGCCCATACCTGGTTACCAATCCAGTGGTTTGAACCTGGGTCGAGGTATACAGGGTGTTCCTGATATGACATCTCATAGAACTTTGTAGGTGTTGAAGTGCCATACTTCTTTGTATCATCAGCATTATACTGAGGTGTTTCATATCTTCCGTTCCATGAACTTGTTGCACCACCGGCGATAGGACCGTCAGCAGACTGCAGCCACAGATAGAATTCCATCTGTCTCTGGAGAGAAGTCTTGTAATCCTTTTCAGCGTCCTGAGCCTTCATAGCGCTCTTAAGACCGCTGTCCTGAAGAAGAGCAAATGCTGCAAGAGGGTTCTGGTAGAATTCGTGACAGTGGCTTGCACCAATCTGCCATGCCCATGTACCGTCCATAGCGCCGCCCCATGAAGTATACCATGACATCAGGTAATGAGCACCGCTCATATCGTTAGCCGTATCCCACACATTATTTGCGCCAATCTTCTTATAGTACTTATCAAACATATTATTTCTCAGCTGGTCACCCATTTTACCAGCAAGAGCTGTAATACTGTCATCACCTACGCCCCATCTGTTTGCAGCGTAAACAGCCTGAATTGCACGGTCTTCAGCGTCAGGAGCGTTTGTGTAAGCCCACTGTGCAGGAACATCTTCTGATGCTGTCTTGAAGATACCCTTGATACCCTTCTGAGAGTTACCGTACTTCTTTTCTTCTACTGATGGATGCGGAACTGTTTCCCAGCAGGATTCCTGCGCACCACGCTGGAATGTATTGATAAATGTAAATTTACCATTTCCGCCGCCGTAGCCATACCAGTCATCAACGTCAGCCAACCAGTGCATCAGGTAAAGACCTGAATCGCCAGAATAAGCATTCTTGAAGTACTTATGAATCGGGTTAATACCATTGTTGCCCTGTACCATTGCAACATTGTCGCCATAGTACATCTCAGGCTCTTCCCATTCAGGGCTATATGTAGCACTAAGCTGATCCTTGGTCATAAGTCCTGTCTGAACTGTAGGAATCATAACCTCCATTGTCTTCCAAGCCTTAGCGAGATCCTTGGTTGAATCTACAGTTGTTGTAGAGCCGTCAGGATTTGTGATGGAGCCATCCTTGGAAATCGCATCTCTCATTGCAGCCATCCATACAATGTATGACATAGCTTCTGATGTTGTTTCATGACCGTAGTCAGGAGCCTCAACAACCAGTTCTTCAACAGCGTGGTAAGGAACACCAAAACCGCCTGAAGCGATGTTGTTTCCACTCAGATATCCGTTCTCAACACCATTTGTGATAACGTCATCATAAAGTGAAAGGAATCTCTGTGCGTATGAATCGTCACCGTACTTTTCTGCCTTTGTTCTTGTTCCGGCTGCTGAAACTGTAGCAGGAACAACAGCTGCTGCTGTCAGAGCAGCAGAAAGAAGAGCAGCGATAACGGCTTTTTGCTTTTTAAGTATCATCGTGTCTTTCCCCTCTCGTGAATTTAAGATTTGGTTAAATACTTAAGGCAATTGCAAAACATAATTTTACAATACACCCATAAACTTCATAGCATTATTATAAATCATGAAAAAAAAAATGTCAACAGTTTACACAAAAAACCCCCACCCCTTAAACTCATTTTGTATATTTGCACATTCTTTAAAGCTTCCATTTGTACAATTTGACAAATGACTTTTATATAATATGTAAAACATTAGTTATAAAACAACATTTCCCACATCATTTCCCATTTTCATACACATCTCTGTCACAATAATAATATATAATACATAATTATAATACTGTTTTTTTGTAATTCTCATACAAATTCTATGCTATTAATTATTTTGTAATTTTGTTTTAATCTTTATGTAACTTTTTTTTGAGATAATAATAGTGTGTGTATCTATTCAAATTTCTATGCATTCACTGCCGGTTTTGTAAAAAGGTCAGCGTCCGGCTTTTTCATAGAATCACTGCATTAAAATCGGCTTGCCGTGTGCCGTAAAACCGGCAGCTGTATACATTATATATATTTATTTTTTGTCTTACAGCTTTTGGAGAATAATATGATTGAAATTAAAAACCTAACTAAATTTTACGGTCATAATGCTGCTGTAAAAAATATCAGCTTTACTGTAAAAGACCATGAAATTCTGGGATTTCTTGGACCTAACGGTGCCGGAAAATCAACAACCATGAATATCATCACAGGCTATCTTCCCTCTTCCGGAGGAAAAGTGCTTATCGGCGGCGTTGACATTGCGGAAAACCCTTCTGAAGCTAAACGCAAGATAGGATATCTTCCGGAAATTCCACCGGTATATCCTGATATGAAAGTCAAGGAATATCTGAAATTTGCTGCCGGTATCAAGGGCATTAAGGGTGCCGAAAAGAAAGCACAGGTTGAGGACGCAATGGAAAAGCTCAAAATCAAAGATATGGAAAACAGGCTTATCCGCAACCTCTCAAAGGGATATAAACAGCGTGTGGGATTCGCACAGGCGCTTCTGGGAAATCCTGAATACCTCATTCTGGACGAGCCTACTGTCGGACTTGATCCGAGTCAGGTAGTAGAAGTAAGAAATCTCATTATGTCCCTGAAAAAGGAACACACTATTATACTGAGTTCACATATTCTTCAGGAAATACAGGCTGTCTGCGAGAGAGTTGTTATCATAAGCCACGGCGAGATCCGTGCAATGGACACCATCAAGCATCTTGAGGACAGCATGGGTACATCTGTTGTCATCAACATCAAGGCAGAGGGCGACAGAGAAAAAGTCAGCGCCTGCATTTCTTCTGTTGCAGGAATAGGCTCAGTTACCGAAGTTATTCCGGAAGGCGGCAATGTTAATACATATAAGATTTCTGCTGAAAATGATGATGTCAGAAAAGAGATACTTTCCGCCCTTGTCAAAAACGATATTTCCGTTTCAGAAGTTTCAAGTGAAAGACCGAGCCTTGAAGAGGTATTTGTACAGCTTACTGCAAGTGCGCCGAAAAAGCGTGACCTAAGAGATCTTCTCAATGAAATGGAAAGCGAAAACCCATACTACGACAAGGAGGAGCAATAAAAAATGTTTTCATTATATAAAAAGGAACTTCAGTCCTATTTCTATTCCCCTTTTGCATATGTTATTGCAGCACTTTTCCTGCTGATTTTCTCATTTGCATTTTCAAGTTCGATTTCTGACCTTTCAGGAACTCAGCTTTCATTTTCATTCCCGGGTATGTTTTATTCAAACCTCTATTTCTTTATTTTCCTTATTCCGGCACTTACCATGCGAATCTTCTCGGAAGAAAGACGAACCGGAACTGAAATTCTGCTTATGACAAGTCCGCTTAACGTATTCCAGATTGTAATTGCAAAGTTTCTCGCAGTTGCAACAGTTTTTCTGGCTATGCTTGTTCTGACACTGTTTTTCCCGATTGTTACAGTTGCAACCGGCGGCGGAGTTATGTGGTCAAGCCTTGCCTGCGGATATCTGGGATTCTTCCTATGGGGACTGGTTTGTCTTGCTATCGGAATGCTTATGTCCTCATTTACTGAAAGTCCTGTTATCGCTGCAATTCTCGGCGAAGCTGCCATGCTTGTGCTGGTATTCATCGACGGTATTAAGTCCAGCGGACTTTTTGAAAGTCTGCCGAAGGTTGCAAAGGTTATCGGACAGTTTTCAACCAACGAACGTTTCGTTTCTTTCTCAGAGGGAATTTTCAGGCTCTCAGACCTTGTTTTCTTTCTGACAACTACTATTCTTTTTGTAGGCTGGACTATTATTTCAGTTGAAAAAAGACGCTGGAGCAGGGGGTAAAAACAATGGAAGTAAAAAAATCAAAAAAGAATGTCAAATTTACTACAATTGCTTGGGTCATGGCAATAATGCTTCTTGT
>JALEVO010000047.1 GCA_022788225.1 Oscillospiraceae bacterium
TACCCGATACAATCAAGAAGATTACGTGCAAAACGTGAAACCGCCTTTGTAATAATCATATCAATTTTACCGGCTCTTGCGTCTTCGATAAGCTTCAGAAAACCGGGACGGTGTACAGTGTTGGTACCCGAAAAGCCGTTGTCAACGTAAGTTCCTGCATATTTCCAGTCAGGATTAGACTTTATTTTCTCCTTGTACTGACGCATCTGCAGTTCAATTGAAATTGCCTGGTCAATATCGTCAGTGGAAACACGGCAGTATGCTGCCACACGGAGAGTCTTGTTACTCTCAACCTTTTCAGAAGCGGCAGAAATCTTGCGGATTTTACTTCCGTCCAGTTCGTCAATCTGCCTTACCAATGCAGCTTTTTGCTTTTGCCGTTCAGATTCAAAGCTTGAACCGGCGGGAACGGAACTGGGTCTGGCAGCACGTTCTTCGGCAAGCTTTCTTACATCATCCATATATTTCACCTCCGGATGTAAGTTAATTATGGACTGTTTTGTCCATGAACATATTACCATTATATCTGAACTATAGCAACGTCCAGCTGACTGTAAACCGGGTAGAATTTATATGGTGATAATTGAAACATATTTGTCAGATGTGACAAATCAGCGAATTTTCTTCATCCAGTCCTTTTCACTTTCAAAAGCAACTTCGTATGGATCGAGTTCTAAGACAGCACATATACGCAGACCAAGAACCATGCTTGAATTAGAAAGTTTACGGTCACCGTATTCAAATTTCTGATACTGCTGAATTGAAATACCTGAATTCAATGCGACATCAGTCTGGGACAGACCAAGTTCAATACGCCTTGTTTTTAAAATCATAGCTTCTCTGTTCATTTTATACCTCCAAAACAGTTATTATACGATTATACCTACCCCCGGAGGTAATATCAATTCATCATACAAGACAAAGATAAAGACGGAATTTTGTTGGAATTATTCTTTCATATGTTCCACTTGGACGAAGACCAACTCAACGGGATCCTCTCCCTACTCGACAAATACCCCGACAAAGACGAATGGGAGCTTGCAGAGATGATGCACATCACTGGAATATCTGTACTGCTATGAAAACAATCTTACAAGCCTTAATGTAAGCGGATGTACAGCACTGAAAGAGCTGTACTGCGGCACCAACAGTCTTGAAAGCCTTGATGTAAGAAAAAACACAGCACTGACAGATCTGGACTGTGCCGACAACAGTCTTACAACGGTTACTCGAAAAAGACAGTAAAAACTCAGCTGGGAGAGGTTGATGTCAAAATTTCCCACGACAGAAATGGCTTAATATCGTCGTTTATGAAATATGCTCGACAGAACGGAATAGGAACATAGTTTTCAAGTCCCATCACTCAGACCAGGCGAGTGACCTCAGCACGACAGAGCGAGTTTACTTTTTAGTAAGATTGATTTTTTATGCACAACCATGTACGATTCCGAAAAAATTGCGGAATCGATTTAATACAGGTAAAATCAGTCGATATATATTACAGGTAATGTCGCACACCTAATAATACATTGTTTTCAAGGAGGAAACAATTATGTACAGGGTTACAGATTACAGCTTTTTATTTCAGAGTATGCTCGGCAAAAATAATATGATGAATAAAAACAATATAAGCAGTATGTTCGGCTCAATCAAGGTATTCCATAGAACAAGACGGCTCGGGTTCTTATTATGATAAGATGTCCATACTGCGCTCACAGATTTACAATATGCCCTATAACGACTGGAACATTGAAGGTCTTGCCCATCAGCTTACAATGAGCAAATCCTATTTCCAGCATTTATACAAAGAAATTTTCGGCATAAGCGTTATGAACGATGTTATTCAGAGCCGCATTGAACATTCAAAGTATCTGTTTTCCACAACGGATATATCCATTACACAGATAGCTCAGATGTGCGGATACAAATGCGACCTGCATTTTATGCGGCAGTTCAAAACGAGAATGCAAATGACCCCATCCGAATACCGAAAGCGTATTGCGGACGAGGAAAAATAATTAAGACAATAGCCGCTAATTGCACGGTGATGCCTTTATAATGTCTTGACAAAGCGGTGAAGATATATTACAATAATGGTGTTGAAGCGTTATTATGCAGACAAATCCTCATCTTCCAAAAACAGTTTCCTGGAGATGCTACTTATGAACCAAGAAATGATCCCACATGAAATAGTCCTGAGTAATCCTGATATTGAGGTGCGTTTTTTTCCTCTTGAAAGCCGTGAACACTATGTCGCACCCCACTGGCACAACAGTCTTGAATTTATCTATATGATAGAAGGCACGATGATAACGCAGTTTGAAAATAATGTCAGACAGATGTACAAGGGCGGTGAATTTTCAGTTGTGAATCCCAGAGCCATACATTCTGTAAAGGTTTCGGAAAATAAGGCTCTTGTGCTTCAGATACCTTCTGCATTTATGGAAAAGTATGTGCCGTTTCACGATTTTCTGGAATTTTCCGTGGGTATGCACCCTGAAAATGAAGAGGACATTCTCAGACTTGAAAAGCTGAAAAAGATTTTCACGGATATGCACAGCGTCTATGATACAAGACCCGATGCCTATCTTCTCAGATTCAACAGCCTTTTGTATGACCTGCTGTACACCCTTGTGCATCACTATTCCGTAAGACTTACCGATAATGATATAACCAGGCGAAACCGTTCAATAAACAAGGTGCGTGACATAATGCGCTATATTGAAAAGCACCATGCAGAAAAAATAGTAATGGAAGATATTGCCTCACATTTTGGGTATAATCCCGACTATCTTGCGAAGTTTTTCAAAAAATATCTGGGACTTACCGTTATGCAGTATCTCTATGAGGTGCGTCTTAACAGAATAGTCCGTGACCTGCAGGAAACTGATTTGAGCATAGGAGATATATTTGAAAAGCACGGCTGCACGAATTATAAATACACAATGCAGCTTTTCAGGGAGCGCTATAAATGCACTCCCAAGGAAAAGAGAAAAGAATTAAAGGGCAATTTCTGATAAAATGTCGGAATTGCCCTGCTTTATTGTCGATATTGTACCTTTTAAGAGCAAAATAAATCCGTTATAATAGAATCATCAAAAGCAAACAGGAAACTTCAGATATAAAATAACGGAGGTAATCAATATGAGCGAATTTTTCAAAGGCATAGGCAAAATTGCATACGAGGGCAAAAACAGCACGAACCCGCTTTCGTTCAAATACTACAATCCCGATGAAATGATTGCAGGAAAGTCTATGAAAGAACATCTGAAATTTGCACTTTCATGGTGGCATACAATGGGCGGCGACGGCACTGATATGTTTGGCTGCGGTACTGCTGACAAGACATGGGGTGAATCTGACCCATCAGCAAGAGCAAAGGCAAAGGTTGACGCAGCATTTGAGATAATGGACAAGCTGTCAATTGAGTATTTCTGTTTCCATGACCGTGACCTCTCTCCTGAGTACGGCAGTCTTTCTGAAACAAACGCAAAGCTTGACGAGGTTACAGACTATATCGCAGAAAAAATGAAGGCAGACCCAACTAAGAAACTCCTCTGGGGCACAGCAAAATGCTTTGATCACCCGAGATATATGCACGGCGCAGGCACATCACCCTCTGCAGATGTTTTCGCATTTTCCGCAGCACAGATAAAGAAAGCTGTTGAGGCTACTGTAAAGCTTGGCGGTATGGGTTATGTATTCTGGGGCGGCAGAGAGGGTTATGAAACTCTCCTGAATACAGATATGGCACTTGAGCAGGACAACATGGCAAGACTTATGAGAATGACCGTTGACTATGCACGTTCCATAGGCTACAAGGGTGATTTCTACATTGAACCAAAGCCAAAGGAACCCACAAAGCATCAGTATGATTTCGACACAGCAACAGTTTTAGGCTTCCTGCGCAAGTATGGTCTTGAAAAGGAGTTCAAGATGAACATTGAGGCAAACCACGCAACACTTGCACAGCACACTTTCCAGCATGAGCTGAGAGTTGCAAGAGATAACGGTGTATTCGGTTCTATTGACGCAAATCAGGGCGATCCTCTGCTCGGCTGGGATACAGACCAGTTCCCCACAAATGTTTATGATGCTGCAATGTGCATGTATGAGGTTCTGAAAGCAGGCGGCTTTACAAACGGCGGTTTGAATTTTGACTCAAAGGCAAGAAGAGGTTCATTCACTCACGAGGATATTTTCCTTTCATATATTGCAGGAATGGACACATTTGCACTGGGTCTGAGAATTGCTGTTAAAATGATAGAGGACGGCAGAATCGACAAGTTTGTTGCAGACAGATATGCGTCATGGCAGACAGGCATTGGCAAGGATATTATTGACGGTAACGTTTCTATGGCAGATCTGGAAAAATATGCTCTTGAAAAGGGCGAGGTAACAGACAGCCTTTCAAGCGGCAGACAGGAAATGCTTGAATCTGTTGTGAATAATATTATGTTTAATCTTTAAGAATAAACTTTTAAATGGCGTTACGGACATATTGTCAGAAAGTCTGTAACGCCGTTTTTCAAAATACAGTAAGTTTTCAGCGAATGATCCACAAAATATGAAAGGAATGTTGCATATGGCATATATAATTGGTGTGGACTGCGGTACAAGCGGTACCAAGACAGTCCTTTTTGATGAGAAGGGCAAAGTTATTGCCTCTGAAACAGCAGAATATCCCATGTATCAGCCGAAAAACGGCTATGCAGAACAGAATCCTGCACATTGGGCGGCGGCAATGCATGACACAGTGAAATCAGTAGTTTCAAAAAGCGGCGTAAATAAGGACGATATAAAGGGAATCGGCATTTCAGGACAGATGCACGGTCTTGTAATGCTTGATAAGGACAACAACGTTCTTCGTAATGCAATAATCTGGTGCGATCAGCGCACAGCCGTAGAAGTAGACGAAATGAATCGCATTATCGGCAAAGAAAAGCTCATTGAAATTACAGCAAATCCTGCACTGACAGGCTGGACGGCGGCAAAAATTCTGTGGGTGAAAAATAATGAGCCTGAGATTTTTGAAAAATGCCGCCACATTCTTCTTCCAAAGGATTATCTGAGATTTATCCTTACTGGGGAATATGCTACAGAGGTTTCAGACGCATCAGGAATGCAGCTGCTTGACGTTTCGAACCGCTGCTGGAGCAGTGAAGTATGTCACAGCCTTGGTATAGATATGGAACTTCTGCCCAAGGTCTACGAATCCTGCGAAGTGACAGGCGTTCTAAAAGCAGATATTGCTGAGCAGCTGGGACTTAATGCAGGTACAATAGTAGCAGGCGGTGCAGGTGACAATGCCGCCGCCGCAATAGGCACAGGCGTATGTGCAGAGGGCAGAGCATTCACTACAATAGGCACATCGGGAGTTGTATTTGCTCATACACCGTCTGTTTCCATTGACCCCGAGGGACGAGTTCACACCTGCTGTGCCGCTGTTCCGGGAGAATGGCATATTATGGGCGTTACACAGGCGGCAGGACTTTCGCTGAAATGGTTCAGGGACAATTTCTGTGGTGCCGAAAAGGAAACAGCATCACTTATGGGTGTTGATGAATATTATCTCATGGACAAGGAGGCAGAAACCGTTCCGATAGGTGCGGAAAGGCTTTTGTATCTGCCCTATCTCATGGGTGAGAGAACACCGCATCTTGACCCTGATGCAAGAGGAGTATTCTTCGGACTTTCTGCAATACATACAAAAAAGCATATGCTGAGGGCAGTTATGGAGGGTGTTGCGTATTCACTTCGTGACTGCGTGGAGGTCTTCCGTGAAATGGGAATAAATGTTTCGGACATGATGGCTTGCGGCGGCGGAACATCACCTTTGTGGCGTTCAATGCTTGCTGATCTGTATGGCTGTGAGGTTAAAACGCCTGCTTCCAAGGAGGGTCCTGCACTGGGTTCGGCACTTCTTGCGTCTGTTGGTGCAGGGATATACGGCAGTGTACCCGAGGCGGTGAAGGCGGTTGTAAGGACGGACAAGGTGTGTCAGCCTGACCGTGATAATATTAAACGTTATGATGAATTTTACAGCCTGTACAGGGAAATATATCCTGCACTGAAAGGCAGTTTTTCAAAGCTTGTAACGCTGTAAAAGGTGTATATCAGTAAAACACAGTATACAGCGGGTTATAACAAAGAAAAGACAGACACTTCTACAAGAGGTATCTGTCTTTTTGGCATGACTCTGGGTCGATATAGTTTCCTAAAGCATCACCAAAGTAATGTCATAAATATATTTCTGTGCTGACGCACTTGGTGCCGCACAATTTTTCACTGATTTCATCAGGCTGATGAGTGCCAGCGTATAATGTAAACCTTCTGCCGAAGTGCCTGCGCTCGCCGTTTTCATCAACTGCGGTAAATGCCCTTTCCGATACGGGAATATCTACGGATATTTTCTTGCCTGCCGCAAGTCTTACCCTCTTGAAACCGCACAGACTTACGTTGGGTACAGCATTTTCACAATAGTCCTTGATATAAAGCTGAATAACGTCATCCAACGTTTTGCCGCCCATATTTTCGGCGGTCACAACAGCCTTGCCGTCCTTATATTCAACCGATGTGCAAACAATTTTTCCGTAAGTAAGACCGTATCCGAAGGGATACAGCACATTATTTTCCGTATAACGGTAAGTGCGGTTTTTCATGGAATAATCGGTGAAGTCGGGAAGCAGGTCTGAATTCTCGTAGAATGTAACAGGCAGCTTTCCCGAAGGTGAAACATCGCCGAAAAGTATCTCTGCAAGTGCCGTACCACCTTCTGAGCCGGGATACCATGCGTGAATAAGCGCATCCGGCTCACATTCGGTATTCACCGAACTTCCTGCGGCGCACACAACGACAACCGGCTTGCCTGTCTGCATTATCTTGTCTGTCAGGATACGCTGACATTCCGGCAGACGTAAATCATTTTTATCTCCCGAAGAAAATTCGTTGCCTGTATCGCCCTCTTCTCCCTCAATGGTGGAGTCAAGTCCAACGCAAAGTATAACAAGGTCGGAACAGTCCGCAGCAGCAAGAGCCTCGGCATATCTGTCGCCTGCCTGCGCAAGTCCGGAGGTTCTGTCTTTATAAAGATGACAACCCTCGGCATAAATGACCCTGCCATCAAAGCGCTCTCTGATACCGTCAAGGAATGTAACATACTTATCCGCAGTACCGTTATAGTTGCCCTCCAGCGCAATTCTGCTGTCGCTGTTCGGACCGATGACTGCAATTGTTTTCAGCTTACTTTCATCAAGCGGAAGTATACCGTTATTTTTCAGCAATACCATGGATCTTTCCGCACATTTCAGCGAAACAGCCTTATGCTCAGCACATGCGACAACAGTATAAGGTATATCATCGTACTCTGTTTTATCATCAAACATACCAAGTCTTATTCTTGTTCTCATAAGGTGTATGCAGGCATTTCGGATATGCTCTTCGGTGATAAGTCCCTCGTTAAGTGCGGCAAGGAGATACGCATAAGTGCAGCCGCAGTTTACATCGCAGCCTGATTTTATGGCAAGAGCTGCAGATTCAACCGGATTTGCTGTAAGACCGTGATGCTCATGGAAATCACGTATTGCCCAGCAGTCGGACACAAAGTATCCGTCAAAGCCCCATTCGTTCAGCTTGGACATAAGGAAGTCACTTGCACAGGAAGCTTCACCATTTACACGGTTATATGCTCCCATTACGCCCTCAACGTGAGCTTCTCTGACGAGTGATTCAAATGCAGGAAGATAGGTTTCTTCAATATCCTTTCTGGAAACTTCGGCATTAAACTCGTGACGCACTGCCTCCGGACCGCTGTGTACAGCATAATGCTTAGCGCAGGCGGCAGCTTTCATTGTTTTCCCTTCACCCTGCAAGCCTTTTACAAAGGCTTTACCGTTTTCGGCTGTCAGGTACGGATCTTCACCGTAGGTTTCATGTCCTCTGCCCCAGCGTGGATCACGGAAAATATTGATATTGGGTGCCCAGAAAGTCAGTCCCTTGTATATATCCCTGTCATCATATTTTGTATATGCATTATACTTGGCACGAGCTTCCTCGGCAGTTATTTCCGCAACTTTCTGAGTAAGTTCTGTATCAAACATAGCCGCCAGACCGATAGCCTGCGGAAACATTGTGGCTATGCCCGAACGAGCCAGACCGTGAAGTCCCTCGTTCCACCAATTGTATGCAGGTATGCCAAGTCTTTTTATAGCAGGAGCGTCGTATCTGAGCTGAGAAGCCTGTTCCTCCACCGTCATTGCATCTGTCAGCGCAATTGCTCTTTCTTCTGCGCTGAGGGTGCTGTCAAGATATTTTTCCATAGTGATCTTCCTTTCATATTTATATTATATTGTATTGAGAAATCTGTTGATCCGACCGCCGATATGCTCCCTGAAATCAATCAGATCCGGCTCAAAATTACCTTCGTTATCCAGCAGGCACCAGTGCTCTGAAATGACTGCTTCCTCATTTTTCGCAAACTCTCTTTTTTCTCCCAAAAGCTCACATTCAAGGAACATGCTGTTGGTATATACCTCAAAATTACAGGAATAATCGGGATAGCATACCTCCTCGTATTTCGGGATACATTTTGCAAATATCTGCCCGTTGACCACATAGACAGCATAACCGTCTTCAAGATTGAAGCCTGCTTTGAAAGCTTTTCTAATGTAGCTATCCTGCCTTATGCGCACTTCGGAATTTGTTATTCTGAAACGGCTGTCATTTATATCGGAATAGTCCCAAAGACTTATCACACGGTTGGGAAGATATCCTTTTTTCTGCGTGCTGATAGGGATAATACAAACTCCGCCATGTGTAAGACTCGTCACGGACCATGGCGCAAACACCGCTTTTTTTTCGGATATATTGCGTATTTTGTGCGTTATCTTCACAACCGGAGATGCCTCGTTCATTTCAATTATCATGGTAAATTCCTTACCAAATGGTGTGACGGGCGGCTTTAATGTAAGGGTATTGTCCGTAATCTCACAGCTTACCCTGCTATTATCTGGGTAATAGGTTTCGGGATTCACTTCGGGCGCACACCAAAGCCTGTGTCCGCCGTATGCCACCCATGTTCCGTATTTTCCTGCAGGCTCAGTAAATCTGCGTTCAGTATCTTCAAAAAGCACATTTTCCTTTCCCGCAAGTGAGAAATATATTATCCTCGGACCTTCTTCGAGTGTTACTCCCAAGGTGATAATACCGTTATCAAGGAAAATACATTCGCCAAAATTCTTGTATATACGTTTTGAATATATTACACTCATAAATTCTCCTCCGATTGCAGAATAAATATTGATTGTTTAAATTATACACTAATTTGTGTTGATTTACTAACCGTTTTTTGCGCTTTGGTTTTCAATTGTTGCGATATTTTATATTCTCCTTTGTGCAAATACACATATTCACAAAGAAATATATTGCATATTTTTGTAGTATATGTTATTATATATTATACATAAAAATACATCATGTAATCTCAATGGAATTGTCAAGAAATGTGCAGTCAGAGAATACCCAAAATCTTGGATAGGCGATATCAGGCAACGTGATGAGAGAGCTGCTTTGAAGTCCTTAGTGCCACAGGTGGGAGACCGCCTG
>JALEVO010000085.1 GCA_022788225.1 Oscillospiraceae bacterium
GAGGCGGAGCTGAGAGCCAAGGAAAAATTTGTCCATGACGCTTTTACAAGAATAGGCAAGATAAACTGTGAGTTTGAGCCGATACTGGGCTGTGAGAATCCCGACGGCTACCGCAACAAGGCACAGTACCCTGTTGCCGAGTCTGACGGGGAGATTATATGCGGTTTTTACGCAAAAAGAAGTCACAGAATTATTGGTGGGACGAAATGCAGGTTACTGCCGGAGGAGTTTGGCAATATTGCGGAGAGTATTCTGGAATTTTGCAGAAAAAGCAATATCAGTGCATACAATGAAGTCACCGGAAAGGGAATACTCAGGCATATTTATCTTAGAAAAGCACCGGCGACTGGTGAGATAATGGTATGCCTTGTTGTGACAAGAAAGTGCGATTTTACTGGGCTTGCGGAGGAACTTACGGGTGAATTTCCTGCAATAAAAAGCATTGTTTTAAACGTTAATCCGGATAATACAAATGTGATTCTTGGAAAGAAAGCAGAGGTTATATGGGGTACTGAAAAGATAACTGATATTATGTGCGGCAATGTAATTAGCATTGCTCCAGAGGCATTTTATCAGATTAATTCCCCACAGGCGGAAAGGCTTTATGGTATCGCTGAGGAATATGCCGACCTGAAAGGTACTGAAAATCTCCTTGACCTCTACTGCGGTGCCGGAACGATTGGATTATCCATGGCTGAAAAGGTAAAAAAGCTGACGGGCGTTGAAATTGTACCGCAGGCTATTGAGAATGCAAGGGAAAATGCGGAAAACAGCGGCATTGAAAATGCGGAATTTATCTGTGCTGATGCAGGTAAGGCAGCGGAAAGGCTTATGCAGTGTGGGGAATGTCCTGATGTTGTCTTTATGGATCCGCCGAGAAAGGGTTGCGACAGGCTGACGCTTGATTCGGTTGTTAAGATGAATCCGAAAAAAATTGTTATGATCTCATGTAATCCATCAACTGCTGCAAGAGATTGTGCAGTTTTGTCTGAAAACGGGTATATGCCGGTTAAAGTAAGAGCGGTTGATTTGTTTCCGAGGACGGGGCACGTTGAGTGCGTGGTTCTGCTGACAAGGAACAATTGATAAAACGCCGATTTTACGCGGTTTTACGGAATATGCGCTATTCAAAAAGCACTCAAAACAGCCCGGTTTTCGTGTAAATGGGAACATATCAGGCGAATTGAAAAATTGCAATGAGATACACGAAATTTCCGCATTTTTACGCACTCGGTCGGTTGGTGTGTAATTCTGCGATTGCCCCTTTTTCAGTGTGTGAAAATGCGGACAGGTTTCAAAACAACGTAATATCGAAGAAAACGGAGACATAGATTTTCATTACGAATTGTAATATCGTTGAGTGTGTGAATATGCAGACAGAAAATACGCTTTAACGGTAATGTGGATCTGGATATCTGCTATAAGGATTTCCCGACCATTATCAAGTGTAAGGGGCTGAATGGATACGGCAAGGAGAAAGCCCTGACAAATCCGCCTGCACCTGTTTCGGATGACGGCATTTCTGTTGAGATTATCGTTGACGGGAAGAAATACAGTGGAAAACTGAATAAGGCGTAAAAAAACTCCCCGGAACTGCTCATAACGAACAGCTCCGGGGAGCATTATTTCGGGATTATAACTAAGCGAGGTATTATCCCTCAATTGCGATATATTTGTGATTCTCCAGCTTCTTAGGCTCTGCCTTCGGAACGCAGATGTTCAGAACACCGTCCTCAAACTTCGCCTTCACATCGGCTTCGATAACAGTATCACCGATATAGAAGCTTCTCTGCATTGCACCGGCGTAACGCTCCTGACGGATCAGCTTGCCCTTCTCAGTCTTTTCGTCCTTGTCAAGACCCTTTGCGGCACTGACAGTCAGATAACCGTTCTGGAGCTCAAGATTAATCTGGTCTTTCTTGAAGCCCGGCAAATCGATAACGATCTCATAGTGGTCGTCATGCTCATGGACATCCGTCTTCATAACCTGCGCAGCGTGCTTGCCGTACAGCTTCTTCTCCACGTCTCTGCCGAAGTCAGGGAATCTGAAGAAATCATCGAATAAGTTTTCACCGAAAATGCTAGGATACAACATAGGTCAGTCCTCCTTTTTACTCGTCACGTTGTTTCCATTGCTTCGAGCAAGGGGACGGAGGGTTCAGCACCCGGATCCTTTGGTGCTTCTCTGTTCCTTTGTTCTGATTATATTATAGCACTCTGAATTAGCACTGTCAAGGGGAGAGTGCTAATTTTCACACAGGTTTCATATTTTTGACAGAAATGTCACATTGATTTTAAGGGAGGTAT
>JALEVO010000100.1 GCA_022788225.1 Oscillospiraceae bacterium
TATTATGGGTTAATCCATAAAAATATAGAGCAAATGCGGGCAGTAAATTCTGTCCGCATTTTTTATTTGTGGTATGAAAAAATTGACGTATTATGTCAGATATGCTATAATAAACTCATGGGTGTCTGAATAACGGCAGGCGGTTCTATTCTTTCCCTCGGAAACGGGGGTGAGTTGTTATGAGTACTATGGAAATACTTACATTACTTCTTGTAATTATTGAAATAATCAAACTTAACAACAATACAAAAAGAAAATAACCGCCCCATCTCCCAAATGTTGCGGTTATTTTTATAATCAAAATCTTTGAGGGAAGAACCGCTTATCGCAGACACCCTTTTTATATTCTTATTATATCACAAATTTGTAAAATGTCAAGTTAAATAAATTTGACGAGAAAGGCAGTTTATGCTTATAATAAACCCATGGGTGTCTGAATAACGGCAGGCGGTTCTATTCTTTCCCTCGGAAACGGGGGTGAGTTGTTATGAGTACTATGGAAATACTTACATTACTTCTTGTAATTATTGAAATAATTAAACTTAACAACAATACAAAAAGAAAATAACCGCCCCATTCCACTAAGGCGGTTATTTTAATTTTAATTAACTACCAGAGGGATGAACCGCTTATCGCAGACACCCTTTTTATACTTACATTATACCACATTTACGCTAAAAGTCAAGTTAAATTTGACGAAAAAAGCAGTATATGCTATAATACATTTAAGGGTGTCTGAATAACGGCAGGCGGTTCTATTCTTTCCCTCGGAAACGGGGGTGAGTTGTTATGAGTACTATGGAAATACTTACATTGCTTCTTGTAATTATTGAAATAATAAAACTTAACAACGATACAAAAAGAAAATAACCGCCCCTCTGCCAAGATGTGACGGTTATTTTTTAAACTTATCATCGAGGGAGAACCGCTTATCGCAGACACCCTTTTATATTCTTATTATACCACAAATTTGTAAAATGTCAAGTTAAATAAATTTGACGAAAAAAGCAGTATATGCTATAATAAACCCATGGGTGTCTGAATAACGGCAGGCGGTTTCTCCCGTAACAGGGAGGTGATAAGCTATGTTGACATTTTCTGACTTATGTTTGTTTGTCACAATGCTCACAAGCATTATCACTCTTGTTTATAAGGTTACAAAAGACTTTTTCAACAAGAAGTAATTTCTTTACATAAAGAAATAACCGCCCTCTCCTTGCAAAATTGGGCGGTTATTTTTAACTAAACAATTCAGAGGGAGAACCGCTTATCGCAGACACCCTTTTTATGTTTATATTATACCACATTCAGATTAAATGTCAAGTAAAATATAAAAGAAAAATAACCGCCCTCTCCTTGCAAAATTGGGCGGTTATTTTTTATTAATGTGTCCTGTGCGGTCACGCACTTTAATGTATACCAATCTGGCTCTGCTTAAACTCGTTAACCCTTATATTATAAGCGTCAACCATTTCCTTGTAAAACGGGATATTTTCTGACGGAATACCGGCTGTTTCAAAGATTTTCTTTGTAAAAAGGGGATTGAGTATAAGCATAGGGCCTAAAAGGGCAGTACCGAAAAAGTTGTTTTTCACTATTCCCTCGCACTTGCTTTCGGGATTCATGGTCATTCCCTTAGTTACGTTCACAAAGGTATCAACACCCTCTCCCGGATAAACAGACGTAAAAGTCGCCTTGAAACCAACAATTTCAAGGTCTTTCCAGTTACCCATAATAAGACCGCTTTCACGGTGCATGAAATCTCTTGAAACGGTAAAATCAAGAATGTTCATGCATGGAGTTGTTGCGCCGTTTGAATCGGTAATGCCTTTTCCGAAAATCTCGTAGGAATTTCCTGTGGCAATAAAGATAGTGCCGTTGTCAATAAGCTGGCAGATACGCTCCTTGTAAGGTTCAAGGCGCTCCATTGCCCTTATCTGATTGTTTTCGGTCATAGGTCCGAAGTAAATCAGCTTTACGTCCTCGTTTACGAATGCAGGAACGTCATTCAGTGCAGTTTCCACATAGTCGTCAGTGCAGGATTTGAGGAAACGTGCGTTTCCGGTGTCACCGAAAAGATTGCATATTTCAGGATATAATATTTCAGCTGTTTTCATTGTTATCTCCGTTTCCAAGCTGTCTGAGCTGTGATTTTATGCTGTTTAAGGACTCCACATTGAAAAGGTCGTACATAACCATTATCTTGTCCACCTTTTCCGGTTTCAGCAGCTTTACTGTATCTTTCTCGTCTGTGCAGGTGAAAATCTTATCCCTGTCAATACCCGCAAGAAGAAGTCTGACTATATAGTCAGCGGCTCTTTTTCCGCCCACGATTATCTGTTCAACGCCGTTGCCCTTTAAAAATTCAAAGTCTGTTTCATATATCCATGCGATATTTTCAGAAGTTCTCTTTGAATCGTAAAGGTCTTCAAGTATCATGATGACAGCCTTTTTGCCCGGCTCACGCCTTACGAAGTCGCACACACCGGAACACGCAACAGGGTTCTGTCCTTTTGCAAGTGAAACAATAACTTCCTTGCCGCAGGCATTAAAGCTTTCATATCTTGAACTTACAATGTTCATGCTCTGGAGAGAATCTGCAATCTGCTTTTCCGAAAGACCGAATTCACGGCAGAATGCCACAGCGGCAGTCACATTGTAATAATCGGTAATACGGTTGTTAAGCAGGGGATATGTTTCCTTGGTTCCCTTGCATAGAATACCTGCTTTGCCGTTTTCGGCAGACTTCATATCGTAGTCTATTTCCGGCGAAGAAAAACCGCATTTCGGACAGACCGCACGTCCTATATGGTTATAGTGGCGGAAGCTGAAATCAAGCCTTGTGCCGCACTGTGGACAGTCTGAAATATCGCAGATGATGTTGTCCTCGGTGGTCTGCTCGTTTTCAAGCTTAGAGATACCGAAGTAAGTCCTCTTGTTGTTTAAAGCAAGCCTGCCGCTTATGAGGTCGTCACCGTTTAAAATAAGCTTTGTCTTTTCGGGTATATTTTCGTTAAGTATTCTGAAAATAAACTCCGGATGAGCATTTCTCTTCATGGAATCACGCTGGAGATTGGTGCAGACAAGCCAGTCCGGACGCAGATACGGCAGAAGTCTTGGCGCACTTCTCTCGTCCATTTCAAAAAGGGCGATATCCTTTTTGAATTTGCCTGAAAGGGTACAGTTATCCAGCAGAATGGAGGCAATACCAGTATCAACGTTGCCGCCGAAGCTGTTGTTCATATGGTCATAACCGTTTTTGGTGAGAATTTCACCGATAAGGTTTGAAACTGTGGTTTTTCCGTTAGTACCCGTTACTGCAATAACGGTTTTGGGCATTTCAAAATATTTAAGCAGTTCGGGGTAGAAAATAAGAGCAATTTCACCGGGGAGGTTAGTTGCATTTCTGTGCATAAGACGCATAAGTTTGATGATAATTTTTGCGCCTGCAACAGAGATATAGAATCTTAATGGTTTTTTCATGGCACTGTCCTTGTTTTTGTTTTTTATCACTTTTATTTAATGATATCATTACTTTGTGGAAATGTCAAGTCCGTGACCGGACAGGACAATTCGTTGTTCATATTATGGTAAGGCACGACCGGCAGCAATACAGAAAATCAAAGGGACGTCGAGGGCGCCGTCCCCTACAATAAAGTTTTAAGCGTGACGTGATACTACAATTTCAGTTTTTACAAATTATTCAGCTAAGAAATCTTCACTCATATACTCTTTTTTTACTTTCCTTGAACTTTTCAACTTATTGTGTTATAATAAGTTGAAAACAGCTTTTATTTACGGAGGTCTGATATGAAAAAATTTCTCGAATCCGGCAAAATTGTCAACATTCACGGTCTTAAAGGTGAAGTCAAGGTTATGCCGTGGTGTGATTATCCGGAGTTTCTCTGCGAATTTGTTATACTCTACATCGGAAAGGAAAAAACGCCTTACACAGTCCAGTCCGCAAGAATACACAAAAACATGGCTCTTATAAAGCTAAAAGGCGTTGATACCCCAGAAGCGGCAACGAACCTCAGAAACAGCGTGGTTTACATCGACAGGGACGAAACCGAACTTGACGAGGGTACTTACTTCATTCAGGATATCATAGGTCTGACTGTAAAGGACGCTGACAGCGGCGAGGTTTACGGAGAGGTAAAGGACGTTCTTCAGACTGGCGCAAACGACGTTTACGAAATAAAAAACGGCGAAAAAACCTACCTTATCCCTGCAATTGAACAGGTTGTAATTGAAACGGATATTGAAAATTCAGTCATGCTTATCCGTCCGCTGGAGGGACTTTTTGATGAGAATTGATATAGCAACACTCTTCCCGGAAATGGTGGACAACATTCTTTCTGAAAGCATTGTTGGACGTGCCCGCAAAAAGGGTGCAATCGAAATAAACTGCCACCAGATAAGGGACTACACTCTGGACAAGCACAGGCGTGTTGACGATATCCCCTACGGCGGAGGAATGGGCATGGTCATGCAGGCAGAGCCGATTTTCCGCTGTTATCAGGCTGTCTGTGAACAAATCGGCGCAAAACCGCATACTATATATATGACGCCGAAGGGTTCGGTGTTTACCCAGTCAAGGGCGGCTGAACTTTCCCGTATGGACAATATTCTTATAATCTGCGGTCACTACGAGGGAGTTGACCAGAGGGTCTTGGACAGAATAGTTGACGAGGAAATCTCAATCGGTGATTACGTTCTCACAGGGGGCGAACTGCCTGCTGCAGTTGTGACAGACGCTGTTGCAAGAATGTGCAGCGGAGTTTTGTCAAGCCCCGAATGCTATGAGGAGGAAAGCCATTTTTCCGGACTCCTTGAATATCCCCAGTACACACGCCCTGAAATATGGGACGGAGAAGTAGTTCCGCCGGTACTGCTGACTGGTCACCACAAGAATATTGCGGACTGGCGTCATGAAAAAAGCCTTGAAATAACAAAGGAAAAACGCCCCGATATGTATGAAAAATACATTGTACAGACAGGTGAAAAGTAAAAAGTGTCAGCACTTTTTTGTGTATATTGTCAAAACGCACAGGCTTCTGTCTGTTAAATGTGCATATAAACTGTTGTTGAAAATTGTATGCAGTGAATAATTTTAATTAACAGCCGTTTAACTTCGTTATATTAAACAAATATGAACCTTTATAAAATCTTAACATTAATCAAAGCGTAGAAATTTAGCCGAAAAGGTATATTTAGTGTAATTTTTCCGTTGACTGCGGGAAAAATAGCTTGTATAATTAAATCAGCAAAAGACATAAAAACATTGAATAATGAAAATAAGTTTTTTCAATTATTGCAAAGATAGGAGAGTTTGTTATGTTTGTGAAAGATGTAATGGTTCAGAATCAGGTTGGACTTCACGCAAGACCTGCTACATTCTTCATCCAGAAGGCTAATGAATTCAAGTCTTCAATCTGGATTGAAAAGGAAGAACGCAGAGTTAACGCCAAGAGCCTTCTCGGAATCCTTTCTCTGGGAATCGTTGGCGGAACATCAATCAGAATTATCGCTGACGGCGCTGACGAACAGCAGGCTGTTGACGCACTTGTTGAACTCGTTGACAGTGGTTTCAGCAACTGATTAATAAACTTATCAGAAAAAATCGGGGCGTTACTATACAAAGTAGCGCCCCAATTTATTAGATTATCCGGTTATACCGAACTCATACATATTTTCAGCGAAAATGCCGTATCCTTTCTGTGGGTCGCTTACAAAAACATGGGTCACTGCCCCCACAAGCTTACCGTCCTGAATAATGGGGCTTCCGCTCATTCCCTGAACGATACCGCCGGTTTTTTCCAGCAGGCGCTCATCTGTTACCTTTAAGGTCATATTCTTTGTGCCTGTGCTTTTGCAGTCGATTTTCTCAATTTCGATTTCATATTTCTGCGGACCGCTTTTGTCGATTGTTGTATAAATATAGGCTTTTCCGGTCTTTACTTCCTGTTTCATAGCCATCGGCAATGCCTCTGACTTGGGTATACCTGAAAAAAGTTCCCCGAAAACACCGTACTTGTTATTGGAACTGATTATACCGGAAGTTCTGCGTGAGGTGAAACAGCCCTGAAGTTCACCGGGCTGTCCGGACTTTCCACGGACTACCCCTGTTATTTCAACCTCTGCCGCCTCTCCGGAAGATATGGGAACTATTTCTCCGGTGTCACTGTCGCAGACAGGGTGTCCCAGACCGCCGAAACGGCCTGTTTCAGGCTCGTAAAATGTAACCGTACCAATTCCGGCAGTGGAGTCCCTGACCCACATACCGGCTTTGTAACAGCAGTCGGAGAGGGAATAGGCGGGAGTTATAAAGGAAACTGTTTCCTTTTCGCCGTCGGTGTAGACTATTTCAAGAGGTTTGCCCTCTGATTCGGATACTATCTCGGTGATATCAGAATTGGAGGAAAGCTTTTTTCCGTCAAGGGAAAGTATAACACTGCCCTCCTCAATTCCGCATTCCTGCGCCGGACAGACCATTCCGTCAGCGGTTTTGATTTCACCCATGCCCACAACCATTACGCCGTCCATGAGCAGCTTTATGCCGAAAGGATTTCCTCCGGGAACAAGAACGGGAGTCTCAACGGTGTGCAGTTCAACGTCCTTTACGGGTATAATTCCGAAAAGCTTCAGATTTGCTGTTTCAACGGAGGGTGAGGTTTCTCCGGCAAAGGACGCAACAGCCTCGCTGCTGTCCGCTTCAATTGAAAATTTTGTTGAAAGCGTTAAACTGCTGCCTTTGGACACATAATAGCTGTCCGGCAGACTAACGGAATAATATCCGGCAATTGCGCAGATATTAATAATGAAAATCGTTAAAACGGCAAATGCCGGTTTGAATATCTTTTTCATATTTTAAGTCCTTTCTTAAAAGAGTGTGCATAAATGATTTGCCATTGAAAACAATTTTTATAAACAATTCAGATTTTCTTCTGTAGACGGGCAATGCCCGCCCGACCGAAAATCACATAAATTCACGGGCGACCACTGGTCGCCCCTACCAAAAAAATTGATTTCTGCGGCGGCTTCACTAATACTATTGGCTTAAAAGAAAGGTTTTATTAAGGTAATTATAATGTTGTGAAATTGCTAAAATTTTAGGAATTACGGTTTTATGCCGAATTTTAAAAACAGTTGGTGAGAACTATAAAAAATAAAATGAACACGGTTACTAAAAAAGAAAAAATTACAAAAAGAATTCTTCTTTTCTTAAAAGTACTCCTTATTGCGTCAACTGCGGTTTATCCGCTGTTTATGGATCTGCTGTCGGGAATTGGCTGGATTTTCACTTATGGAACATACGGCAGTGAATTTACTGTTATGGGAACAGTTATGGTAATTTCCTCGGGACTGATGACTGTGGCTGTTGTTCTTTGCATGATAAAACGGAACATTTCTGCCGTTGTGACGGAAACTATCGGTTTTGCCGCCGCTATGACCGTTATGGTGAAAATGATGAACATTGCCGATGAAAGAGGATGGAGCGATGTGTTTACCATGCAACCGGTTTCGGATATGTACAGAAACCGTATTCTGCCGACTGTTATTCCCTTTGTTTTACTGATTGCGGCTGCTGTTTTGCAGTATTTCTCCTATGATGAAAAGGTAAAAAGACGCTTAAAGCGTGAAGAAAAGGAAAAAAGAGAAAATATGCCTGCCCCGAAAATTCTTGGAGATTGATTCATTTGATGTTAAAATAATAATACCGGCAGGGGATTTTACTTTCTTTTGTCAGGGTTTGAAGGCTTATTAATAAATTCTTAACAAAAATTTTACAAATAACGGCATTTTAAGCTAAAAACATTTAATTATTGCTATTGCTTCAGTCGGTTTTATATGATATTATTTATTTGTAGAAAAAATCAGGAGGTAGAGCAAAATGATGAATAAAATTAAGGTTCTGATCGGAGATGACAGCGTTGAATACGGCATTGCCTGTGCAAGCACCCTCAGAGGGCTGGGAATGTATGCTGTAACAAGACCGAAAGACGGAGGCATATTGTTTGATACAATAAAGAACGACAAGCCTGACGTTGTTGTGGTTGATGCAATTCTTCCCCACATGGACGCAATAGAACTCATTAAGAAAGTTCAGGCGCTTGGCGGAAAGAGTCCGGAATTTATCATTACTTCTTCATACGACAACCCGTTTATTGAAAAGCAGGTTATGCAGAGCGGTGCGGCATATTTTATGCTGAAACCATTTGACATGAGCGCTCTGGGCGAAAGAATCATGTCGCTTTTAAGAGGAAACGGCATCAGACATTCTGCCGACGACAAGCAGGATATGGAGATAGTCGTTACAGAGGTTATACATCAGCTTGGGGTCCCTGCACATATCAAAGGCTATCACTATCTCAGAGAGGCTATTTTAGCGTCGCTGGAGGACAAGGCACTGCTTGAAAGCGTTACCAAAATGCTTTATCCCACAGTAGCAAAGAAATTTGACACAACCTCTTCAAGGGTTGAGAGGGCAATCAGACACGCTATTGAAATTGCATGGGACAGAGGAAATCTCGACACACTCAATTCATTTTTCGGCTACACTGTAAACACCTGCAAGGGAAAGCCGACAAATTCGGAGTTTATTGCGCTGATTACTGACAAGCTGAGGTTACAGTACAAGCCGGCATCTTTAAAGAGAGCGTAAGGCAAAATTCCACTAAAAATCAATTTCCGCTTGTAATATCAGCGATTTTGTGATAATATAATTATTGTAAACATTTATTGTGGCGAAAGGAACTGATATTAATGGCATTTATCAAAAAGGATATTAACGGCGAAAGCTTCAATCCATTCAAGCTTATCGGAAAGGACTGGTTTTTGCTTACAAGCGGAGATATGAACGAATACAACACAATGACTGCTTCATGGGGTCAGATGGGTATTCTCTGGAACAAACCGGTATTTACCACGGTTGTAAGAACCTCAAGAAAAACCTTTGAGCTTATAGAAAAGAACGAATTTTTTACCGCATCATTCTTTGACGAAGAGTTCAGAAGTGCGCTGAATTTCTGCGGTTCTCATTCAGGCAGAGACTGTGACAAGGCAAAGGAGACAGGTCTTGTTCCGGTTGAGCTTGAGGGTACTGTTGCTTTTGAACAGGCAAGAGCGGTTATGGTATGCCGTAAGCTTTATGAAAAGGATATGGCAGAAGATGACTTTCTTGATAAAAGTCTTCTGAAGTTTTATGAGAAGGATCCCTTTCATAAGACTTTTATCGGGGAAATTGTCGGTTATTACACTAAATAAATTTTTAGCAGGGGCGGCCATTGGTCGCCCGTTTGTTTTGTAAAAAGGCAAAAAATTTGCTGTACTCTCGTACAGCAAATTTTTAATCTATTTCAACTGCAACCTTTACGTTGCTTCTGGCAGCTCCGGCACGCATGATAGTGCGTATTGCCTTTGCAATCCTGCCCTGCTTGCCGATAACTCTGCCCATATCGTCGGGGGCAACGTTGAGATGGAGAACAATAACTCCCTCTTCGTTAGGCTCGTCCTCTGTGATTTTAATAGCGCTCTTGTCCTCGACAAGTTCTTCAACTATTACATATAATAAATCTTTCATGGAATACCTCCGTAACATTAAAGGCAAGAGAAAAAAACTCTTGCCCTCAGCGTTTAACTATTAAAGTACGCCTTCCTTTTTAAGGATAACCTTAACTGTGTCAGTTGGCTGTGCGCCGTCTGCAATCCACTTCTTAGCCTTTTCAGCGTCTACTGAAACTGCTGAAGGTTCCTTTGTAGGATCATAGTAGCCGATTTCTTCAATGAATCTTCCGTCTCTCGGATATCTTGAATCAGCAACAACTATACGGTAAAAAGGAGCTTTCTTAGCACCCATTCTTCTCAGTCTGATTTTAACTGCCATTTCTTTCACCTCCGCTGGTAATTTCTTTATGTTAATGCCATAGCATTAATCAGTTAGTTCATAGGCGGCATCTTGTCGAAATTCATTCCGGCAAGACGCTTCATCATCTTCTTGTTTTTCATGCCCTTGGCACCGCCCAGCTGTTTCATCATTTTCTGCATCTGCTCAAACTGTCGGAGCAGCTTGTTTACTTCTGAAACGTCAGTACCGCTTCCTGCGGCAATTCTGCGCTTTCTTGACGGGTTGATGATAGACGGCTTTTCTCTTTCAGCTTTAGTCATAGAAGTTATCATTGCTTCTATTCTGACAAACTGCTTTTCGTCAACGTCAACATCTTTAAGCTTGTCACCCACACCCGGAAGCATGGAAATAATCGACTTGATAGAACCCATTTTCTGAATCTGCTTTAACTGTGAAAGCAGGTCGTTCATATCAAACTTGTTTTCCTGGAATTTCTTGGCTACTGCCTCTGCCTCTTTCTGGTCCATGATGTTTTCGGCTTTTTCAATAAGCGTCATAACATCGCCCATGCCGAGGATTCTTGAAGCCATTCGCTCTGGGTGGAACTGTTCAAACTCATCAAGCTTTTCGCCAGTACCCACAAACTTTATCGGCTTACCTGTAACGGCAAGTACTGACAGAGCAGCACCGCCTCTTGTATCTGAATCAAGCTTTGACATGAGAACGCTGTCTATTCCAAGTGCATCGTCAAACGCCTTTGCAACGTTAACTGCGTCCTGACCTGTCATAGCGTCAACAACAAGCATAATCTCGCTTGGCTGAACTTCTGCCTTGATGTTTTTCAGCTCGTCCATGAGCTGTTCGTCAATGTGCAGACGTCCGGCGGTATCGAGAATGATTATATCATTGCCGTAGTCCTTTGCGTGAGCAACAGCCTGTTTTGCAATGACTACGGGGTTTATCTGTCCCATTTCAAAAACCTTTACCCCGGCTTTTTCGCCTACAACCTTTAACTGGTTGATAGCCGCCGGACGGTAAATATCACAGGCAACAAGCAGCGGTCTGTGACCTTCCTTTTTGAAATGCTTTGCAAGCTTAGCCGAATGGGTGGTCTTACCGGAACCCTGAAGTCCGCACATCATAATAATGCATGGTCCCTTTGACGGCATATTAATTCTTGCATTTGAATCGCCCATAAGAGCGCAAAGTTCATCTCTTACAATTTTGATAACCTGTTGCGCCGGAGTCAGGCTTTCAAGCACCTCTGCGCCCACAGCCTTTTCTGAAACCTTTGCAACGAAGTCCTTTACTACCTTATAGCTGACATCCGCTTCGAGAAGTGCCATTCTGACTTCACGCATAGCTTCCTTGATATCTGATTCTGTCAGCTTTCCCCGTGATTTAAGCTTTCTGAACACATTATTCAGTTTTTCCGAAAGTCCCTCAAACGCCATAAGCACTCTCCTTTCAGAACAAATCTCCGGTTTCGGAGGCAAGTTCGTTTATTTTATCAATGCAGCTTTCATCAAGCCGGTTTTCTTTTTTTAAGTTCTCTGCGCACCCGCAGATTTCAGCGCAGTTTTTGCGGCACTTTGTGATTTTTTCCGCAAGCATAAGCCTGCTTTCAAAGTCCTCCAGCAGCTGTTCACTGCGCTTTATGCTGTCCCTTACAGCCTGTCTGGTGATTCCCTCGTCCTGTGATATTTCTCCCAGTGACAAGTCCTCCCAGTAATAAAGTTCCATAACGCCCCGTTGTTTTTCAGTAAGCATTCTGCCGTAAATTTCAAGCAGCAGAGCGTAGTCAAGATTTTTCATGGTTTTATCACTCCGAGGGTGTAAAGTAAATCAGCTTTACACATTATAACACGCTTTCAGCTTTTTGTCAACAGTTTTTTAAAGATTTTTTGTGGTCCGTGACCGGACAGGGCAATTAATTGACAAATGCTGATGCATATGATAAAATGTATATGTGAAAAGAGTGTTTGCATAAAGGTAAAAAGGCGGTTTCTCCCTTTAACAAGGGAGGTGATAGTTATGGTTACATACGAAGGACTTTTTCTGTTCTCAAGTATTATAATCAGCACTATCTCTCTTTGTTATGTGATTTTTCATGATAACAAAAAATAAATTCTTTAAAAAATAATAAAGAAATACCGCCCTCCCTGTCAAAGTTGGCGGTATTTCTTTACCACAAATTCCGGGGATAAACCGCTTATCGCAGTCACCCTTTTCACTTTTTATTATACCACAAATTTGTAAAATGTCAAGTTAAATAAATTTGACGAAAAAAGCCGTGTATGCTATAATAAATCCATGGGTGTCTGAATAACGGCAGGCGGTTCTATTCTTTCCCTCGGAAACGGGGGTGAGCTGTATGGGTATTATGGAAGTACTTACATTATTACTTGTAATTATTGAGATAATCAAAATCAGCGACAGAAAAAGAAAATAACCGCCCCACTTTCCACACAAGGCAGTTATTTCTAAATAATGAACTTTGAGGGAAGAACCGCTTATCGCAGACACCCTTTTTATACTTACATTATATCACATTTACGTTAAAAGTCAAGTTAAAATTGACGAAAAAAGCAGTATATGCTATAATAAAATCAAGGGTGTCTGAATAACGGCAGGCGGTTCTATTCTTTCCCTCGGAAACGGGGGTGAGTTGTTATGAGTACTATGGAAATACTTACATTACTTCTTGTAATTATTGAAATAATAAAACTTAACAACAATACAAAAAGAAAATAACCGCCCTCTCGACCAAAGTGCGGCGGTTATTTAACCAAGCATAACGAGGGAAGAACCGCTTATCGCAGACCCCCTTTTTATATTTATATTATACCACAGTTTCATAAAATGTCAAGACACAAAACCGGAGAGCGAAAATTCCCTCCGGTTTTTATATTATCTTTTGTTCTTAAATTTCTCTTTTGTTGAAACCGTCCCACGCTGTCAGCAGGAAAATTACCATGTGTACTGCTATAACTGCAAGTGCGCCTGTAACTGTCTGTCCGGCAAACATTGAATTGCCTTCTGCTATACTGGATATGTCAAGGTTTGAGAATATCAGATATCTTGCCCAGTCAAACTGTAACTGCGACAGAATGAGGGTGATAGTGTTTCCGCCGAAAAGTGCCATAACGCTTATGCCTATTGCAAGGGCGGAACTTCTGAAAAGTGAGGAGATAGCAAATGCCAGTGAACCCATAACAATGAAATTAACACTGTTTAACAGGTAAAGCTGTGCCACATAGAGGAATCCCGGTATTTCCTTTACGGTATTTCCCGAAACTTCTGTGAACGACGCTCCCAGATGGTCTGCACCGAAGAAAATCATAGTTGAAAGGATAGAAATAATATACGCCGCAATCATGGCAAGATAGCCGAAAGTGATTGCCGTGAAGTACTTTGATGTAAGTATCTTCCAGCGCTTTACCGGATTTATCATAAGGAACTTTATTGTTCCCGTTGAAAATTCACCCGAAACTATACCGCCGGCTGCAATAATCACTATAACCCCGATAAAGCTTACAAGCATTGAACTTGTGCTGAAAACAGACCAGAAGTTGAAAACACCGTCAGTCCAGTTGTTGTTTTCCGAGATATCAAACTCGATGTTGTTTTCAAGGCGGTACTCATACTTTTTGATGTTCTCCTCCAGTGTTTCCATTTCCTCAGTGTCAACCTGCTGACCTGAGGCTCTCTGCTCCTCAAAGACTTTAAGCTGTGACTTAGCGCTCTCCAGCTGAAGTGCCACTGAATATTTCCAGTTTTTATCGTATGGAGCAACGCTGTTGTCAAGGCAGTACTGATAAAGAGTTATTGTACCGTCTGAATTGTCAATAAGCACCGGAACTTTTTCGGAAAGTTCTATAGCAGTCTGGAAGTAGGTTTTCCAGTCCATGTTTTTTATTGCATTGTCAATGCTGCTGACAAGCTGTTCGGCGTCTGCAATGCCGTACTCAGCGGCATGATATTTTATCTCAAACATAGTGCCGGCAGCGTTGATTCTCCAGTCATTCTCAATGGCATTGTCGATAAGGTACTGGTTATATTCAACTTCCTGTTCCCAGCCCTCGGTCTTTACGTCCTTGAGGTAGTTTATTTCAGACTGATAGTTTTCAATCAGGTCTTCAGTTTCAGAAACGCTGTAGCTTTCATACTGCTTTTGTCCGATAAGTGCCATAGCGGAAAGTCCTACCGACGCTATAAGCAGTATTATCAGCATTACCCATGTACTTGCTTTGAGCATGAGTTTGATATATTCATTTTTGACAAGATTTACAAATTTACCCAATCTGAACACCTCCCGACTTTGTAAGCTCAATGAACACGTCTTCAAGCTTTTTGTTTTCAACAGGGGAAACAGTACCAAGTCTTAAACCTTTGGAGATTATCCTTGAGGTCACTTCAAACAGCTCTTCTTCGGCATTTTCCCTGACAAGCCTGATTCTTATGTGGTTTTCGTCCTGTACGGACTTGTTCTCCGGCGGAATAAAGTCAAGGACTTCCAGCGCATGGGCGCAGTCGCTTACCCTTATAATGTATTCAGCAAAGCTACCCGATGAAGATGAAATCATCTCCTCCACTGTGTGAACTCCCTGCATAGTGCCGTTTACCAGTATTCCTACCCTGTCGCACATAAGCTCCATTTCCGACATGAGGTGGCTTGAAACGATAACGCAGGTATTTTCCTTGTGGGCGACGTTTTTGAGTACGTCACGCAGTTCCTTTATTCCTGCCGGGTCAAGACCGTTTGTAGGTTCATCAAGGATAAGCAGCTTAGGACGGTGAAGAATAGCCTGTGCTACCCCTAAACGCTGACGCATACCCAGAGAGTACTTCTTGACCTTGTCGTTGATACGGTTTTTCAGTCCGACGATCTCTACTGCTTCGTCGATTCTTTTCTGGTCAATTCCGCCTCTCATTCGTGCGTACTGGTGGAGGTTCTGCATACCGGTCATGTATTTGTAAAATTCCGGATTCTCGACAATTCCGCCGATATCCGCCATTGCTGCCTCGTAGTTTTTCGCAAGACTTTTTCCGTTTATCTCGATATCACCGTCGTCCAGTCTTAAAAGTCCTACTGCTATTTTAATAGTAGTGGTTTTTCCGGCACCGTTGGGTCCCAAAAAGCCGAATACTTCTCCCAGATAGGTTTCAAAGGAAATGTCATGGAGAATCTGTCTTTTTCCGAAGTACTTGTTCAGATGTTCAATTTTAAGAGCAGGTTTCATTATTCATTTCCCCCTTCCGCTGTTTCGTCAAGGACTGTTATTGTCGGTTCACTCCAGCCCCATGAATCGGCTGAACAAACCTTCCATGTGCCATCGGTCTGTTTCATGTTGAATTCGTAATCAATTTCCAGATTGAACTGCGACAGCGCATTTTCAGTAAGTTCGCTTTCTCTGTAAAGAAAATCGCTTATTTTCCATATTTCGCAGGGCGTTATCAGATAAGGGTCGCCCTGAAATTCTGCAACGATATCACAGGTAAACGAAACCTTTGCATAGCCTGCCCCGGCTTTGGTTATACTGAAGTTATAAGGCTTTGCACTCCATTTGAAAATCTTTTCATTCTCGTTTTTTGCGGAATAGATTTCCTCTGCTGAATTATTAAGCTCATCTCTGTAATTGGTGATATTCCAGTAGCAGTAATTGCTGGCATTGCTGCCGGAACACCAGTAATCAGCCAGAAGCTTATCAGCCTTTTTCTGAAATTCTTCCTTTGACGGGGAGGTTACTGCGCATTCAGAAAGTGCGTCCAGATAATCGGTTACAGCAGTTTCTATCTGCGGCTTGTTTTTTTTAAAGGCGGTTGTGTCCGCAATCACAAAGGCAACAAAGCCAACCAGAACTATTGCTGCAAGAATAAGTCCCCTGTTTGCACGTTTCAGGAAGTTTTTCATTATAATCATCTCCTTTTGAAATTGTTGTCTTAGGTGTACCACATCGATTAGAACACCTTACGAATTGTATTATACACCATAGTACAGTTCATGTCAATAGTAAATTTAAATTTTCTTCTGATTTTTTCAATTTGTGCATTATAAATAAATTTAATATGTTAAACTTCTCCAAAACAGAAATTTTTTTTAAAACACCTTGTTTATTCTGCGGATATCGGTTATAATAATCATATAAAACTTTTTAAGGGGGCTGAAGTTTAAATGTGTGACAAGACAATGACTTTTTCAGTTAACGATGAAAAAGAAAACGAACTTAAACGAAATCTCACTATCATTTATGACGCTCTGATTCAAAAAGGCTACAACCCCATAAATCAAATTGTAGGTTATATCCTTTCTGAGGATCCGACATACATAACCACATACAACAATGCAAGGAGCATTATCCGTCATATCGACAGAGATGAGCTTTTGCAGGTATTGGTTAAGTCCTATCTGGATGCATGATTTCGTAAGACAAAATTACGTCCGGCTGAGCACAATCAGCCGGGCTTTTTGTTTTTTCTTTATAAAAGAAAAAACGGAAAGAAATGTTTTGGCATTGTATTTTTTATAAGACATGGTGTAAGCGTTGTTCATTTCTTGTCTTGCAACAAGAAACGAACCAAAGAAATGCACCCACTCAGACGCCGTGGGCGGCTTGTGCGGCATAAAGCCGCAAATCACTGCAATATTGATAATGAACTAAACTGCTTTGTTTAAACTGCATACTGCATAATTACAATTAAATTCGTTCTGATAAAGCAAAGCCTGAAAAAACTTTAACTGCCTTTAAAATTGCCTTGTAGTTAAAGTTTTCTTTCCGCTTTAAAAACGTTAGCGAGTGATGATTGCAAGTGAGAGTAACCAAGTATGTACCGACCCAGCTGTCTTATACTCACAAGATAACCCGTCTTTGCCGCCTCCGTGCGGCATGGCAGTCCGGCGGCAGCCGGTGCATTTCTTTGGTTCGTTTCTTGTTGCAAGACAAGAAATGAACACAACCTCGCATTTGTTTCTTTGTGCGGTTAAAGAAATGAACATATTGAATAAAACAGATTATATACAGGCTATATTTATATTGACAGTACGATAAATTGAATGTATAATATTACTTGTACAGACAATACCGCATAAGCGGCAAAGAGAACAACAGAAGGGGAAAATTATGACTTTATTTCTGGTAATTCCATGCTATAACGAGCAGGAAGTCCTGCACGAAACCGCAAGACAGCTTAAAGAAAAAATGCATTCTCTTATGCAGTCCGGCAAAACAGACAAAAACAGCCGGATAGTTTTTGTTGACGACGGTTCAAAGGACAGGACATGGGAGATTATAACGGAACTTCATGAAAATGACAAGCTTTTCAGAGGAATCAGGCTTTCAAGAAACAAGGGACATCAGAATGCACTGCTGGCAGGTCTTATGACTGTCAAAAGCGAGTGTGATGCCGCAATCTCCCTTGACGCTGACTTACAGGACGATATTGACGCTATTGACGCTATGGTGGACAAGTATCTCAATGAGCAGTGCGAGGTGGTTTACGGAGTGCGCAGTGCCAGAAAGACTGATACCTTTTTCAAGAAGTTCACAGCGGAATCTTTCTATAAGATAATGGCGAAAATGGGGGTTGAGGTTACCTATAACCATGCTGATTACCGTCTTATGAGCAGGAGAGCGCTGGAGGGGCTGGAGCAGTTCAAGGAAGTAAACCTTTTCCTCAGGGGAATTGTTCCTATGATAGGCTACAAGTCTGATGTTGTCTATTACGAACGACATGAGCGTTTTGCAGGGGAATCAAAGTACCCGCTGAAAAAAATGATTGCTTTTGCCATGGAGGGAATAACTTCCCTTTCGATAAAGCCGATACGAATGATAACTGCGCTGGGAGTCGGGATTTTTACTATAAGCATTATTATGCTGATTTATTTTCTGATTTGCCATTTCATGGACAAGACAGTTGCCGGCTGGACATCAATTGTAGTTTCTGTCTGGGCGATAGGTGGACTTCAGCTGCTGGCTATCGGCGTTATAGGTGAATACATCGGAAAAATCTACCTTGAAACCAAGGAACGTCCGAAATTTATAATAGACAAATATCTTAATGACTGATAAAAAATTTTGCGGTCTATTGACTGAATCTGTATAATGTGTTAAAATAAATTATAGTGAACGCAAAAAAATAATTTTGCTTTCACTATAATTATTTATTTTATTGCCTTGCACATCCGTGCATATCGGCTGATAGTAAACTAAAAAAATATTTTTCGTTTACTGTAACTGAAATTAAAAGGAGTATACCAAAATGAAAAAAATAAGTAAAATAGTTTCTGCTATGCTTTGCACTGTTTTGGCGGCAGGAATGCTTAGCGGCTGCGGCGAAGTTGACAAAGAGGGATATGTGGCAAAAACAAGAAGCGAAGCTGACAACGTCAGTTCACAGGCTGAAGTCAGTCAGGCAGAAGTCAGTCAGGCAGAGCAGTCATCAGTTGCAGAAAAAATTACATCTGACGGCGCATGGAAGTCAATGGCTTTTAATGTTGACGGAACAGATTTCGTTCTGGACAGGCTCACTCTTTCTGAAATTGAAGATGCAGGCTGGAGTTTTGACCCAGCAGTTTACGGAATGCAGGATCTTTCCGCAGATCCGCTGGTTTTCTATCAGAGAAGTGTTTGTATGAACCACGAGGGTTATGACGAGAACAGCTTTATTGTCGGATTCACAAACTTCGGTGATGAGGCGTGCGGACTTGATACTATTAATGTATGGACTGTTGAATTTACCTCAAAGGATGTTGCAGGTTATCCGGCAGTAACTCTTGAAGGCGGAATAACATGGGGCGCTGACGAAGCGGCACTTAAAGCAGCATACGGCGAACCGTCAGCAGCTGAAAAATTTGACGGTTATACTCATTATACTTACACTGACAATGCTGCAAACGTTGTTTATCTTGATGTTTATGACGACGGCGGTCTTGGAAGAATTGTTATGGAATCCTATGACTAAAGCTTTACAGCAAAAATTAAGGGGACGCTTTTATGTGTCCCCTTTGTGTTTTTATTTTTCAGACTTCATCTGATTCAACAACATCTTCAACCTTGTCCAGTTCCTCTTCTTCACAGCCGCAGGCACAGGCGTCAGCTGTAACTCCGGTATCCTCTGCCTTTTCAGCAGGAATATCACAAATCTCATATTCGTCGCAGCATTCATCATCACAGCCGCAGCAGCCGTCATAATTCTCGTCAAGGTCGTCTTCACAGCAGCACTTACTGTTCTTAACTGATTTATAAATAAGTGCGGCAGCTGCAGCGATTCCGACAGCGGTAAGTCCAAAAATTAAGCCTTTTTTCATAATAATCCTCTTTTCTCCGCAGATAATATTTTAAGCGGTCTGCGGTCCGGTGGTTTTTTGTATCATTGTCCGATATGCGTATCTGCAAGGACTTGAAATTAATAATAAGTTGATTTTTACTTATTATATCATAAATAAAAACAAATTTCAACATCTTTTTTATAAATTTTTTGTTATAAACATCAAAATCGAAATTGCAGTCAGGGGAGCAGTTTCACAGCGAAGTATTCTTTCCCCCAGCCAGACTGTATTTATTCCGGCTTTTTCAGCGTACTCCGCCTCTTCCGGGTCAAAGCCGCCCTCACTTCCTATAAGGAGCGAAAAACTTTTTTTACCCTCCGTTTTCAGTTCGGAAAATCTCATGCCGCCCTCTTCATAGAGCATTATGGGGCATTCGGTTTCTGACATCTGCGAAACTGCGGTTTTAAAGTCGATTATGGGCATTACCTCCGGAATGATTCCTCTGCCGGACTGTTTTGCCGCTTCAAGGGCGATTTTGTTGAGTCTTTCAAGCTTTTTTGCAAAATCTTTCGGGCGTGAAATACAGCGTCTGGTCAGAACAGGCACTATCCTTGACGCACCCAGTTCAACGGATTTCTGTATAATAGTTTCAAGCTTGTCCAGCTTTGGGACCGCCTGATAAAGCGTAAGCTCGATCGACGGCTCTGCGGCGCACAGACTGCTTTCCAGTATATCTAAAAATACGGCGTCCTCTGTGATTTTATTTATTGAGCATTTGTAATCTCTTCCTTCGGCGCAGACGGTGAGCAGTTCGCCCGGTTTCATTCTTAGTGAAAAACCGATGTGTCTTGCGTCACTCCCTGTTATGACGGGAGTTTCAGTGTTCATTTTTTCAAGAAAAAATCTTGGCATAGTTCCTCCGTTAAGGCAATATCGCACAATTATTGTCGTACAGATGCGCAGTCAGATTTTTTGTCAGATTGCATAAAAATCTTGCAGGCATACTGGCGTAT
>JALEVO010000104.1 GCA_022788225.1 Oscillospiraceae bacterium
AAGGCCTGCGGACGCGAGACCGTCTTCAATGTTTTGGAGATGAGAAGATTACGGAGATTGCAGCTCTACTATTCGTCTTTGAATGGTTGAGATGACAATAAATAACCCTATTAACACAATTTTATAAGTCATAGCTGTGCTGTGGAGCCGCTGACAGGCGAAGTCTTCCGAATGCCGCATGAGACAGAATTATGGGATACCCATGTTCTGTTTTATCGGCACAGGATTTTTCTTCACCGTCATGCGGCTCTTTTTTTGACCTTCCGTCGATCCGGTTCTGTACCGGCTGTGCGGAAGGAGAAACGTATGTATTTTGACGCAAAAGAGTTTGGTAAGAGACTTCACGATGTTCGCACTTCCCGTGGCATTACGCAGGAGGAACTGGCGGTTCGCCTGGGCCTGGCAAGCAAGCAGCATGTCAGCCGCATGGAGAACGGTGAACGCAGCTGCTCTATTGACTTGCTGATTGAACTGTCCTGCATCCTCCATGTCAGCACGGATTATCTTCTGATGGGCAGCGAGCCAAGCAAAGAGGAAGTCAAAAATGATCTTCTTAGTATTATTTCGGAGCTGTCTACGATTGCGAAGAAAATCTAAAAAGCATTAGGCGCAATATAACTGCTGACGGCGTAGAATCATGGTGGCTATCTTGGTGGATACCTTGATGGGTGTCATCCTCTAAGTTATCATGGGTTGCGTCATAGGACTTATCATTGGCTGTACCCATGATAGAGTGAGCATGAGTGATTTGAGCACCCTCACTGCCGTGGGCAATAAGGTGGATACAAAGATTCAAAACTGTGTGTGGGATGTCCGGCGATTTATCTTGCTCACTAACTTGGTCATTGACTAAGTTTTTCTGACTAAGTTGGTAATTTACATTTTTCAAGATGACTCTGAAATCTGTTGCCGTTGAGAAAATTTTCGGATTATATGCCGCTGTATATCCAGGCGGCTTTTCGGTTTCCCTGACGATTTTGCGTAGGCCGCTTCCATGACGCTCCATGTATTTCATGCGGTGGAACGGGTCAGCAATCACAGGGCTTGCCATATTGAACGGATACTTTTTAGCATCAAAAACAAAACAGAAAATAAAAACGGAAAATCCGTTGATATTTTCTGATTTGCGGCGTATAATAAGATTATAAGAAAATAAAAACGAAAAAACTGTTTTTAGAGGAGGACTACCTATGAAAATACTCCGCATCACCGCACAAGGACTCCCATTATTCAAAAAAGACTTGGATATTTGTTTTTATACGCAGCAACGTGTTTGCGAAGAGGACAAAGATAGTCTTTACCGTTTGACGGATAACTACTATCTCCACTCTGCCTGTGCTTTCATTGGAATTAACGCATCTGGCAAGACCTCGGTATTAAAGGTCATTAGCTTGGCCTTAAATATTGTGAAAAATGAGCCCATCAATCATGTGGAGGCAAAAAGCATTCTTGGCGGAGCGAAGAAGGCTACAATCCGCACATATTTTTATGATAAGCGCAGCTACGTCTGCTGCTTGGAAACTGTAATTGCAGCAAAGAAATCGAAAACAGGGGAATATATGTATTCGATTCTGTCTGAGAGCCTTTGGGAAAAACCAATTGCAACCGTTAAGTCGAAAAAGTATCTGACAGATTTTACAGGAATGAAGCCTGTAGAGCAGCGCAATAGCGATGAAGCATACCTTTCTGATGATGTCAGCTTTGTCATTGCACATAATAAAAAAGCGAATGATACAGTGGAAATATTCAGCCTGCTTTCCTATACGAATGTGAATGTGCTTCCATTTACCGAAGATATTCCATTGGAGGTAATTGCATTTCTCGATCCGACTATTGAGAAATTGTGTTTTGAGCAGACAGAGGGAAAAACATTTATCCACTTGAAGTTTAAGGATGAAGAAGAGATTATCCTGAATAATGCGGCAGACCTTGAGCAGTATCTGTCCTCTGGTACGATTAAGGGTATTATTACATTCTCGATGGTAAAGGAAGTTCTTCATTCAGGTGGTTATCTTCTGGTAGATGAAATAGAGAATCATTTCAACAAGGAAATTGTAACGACCTTAGTGCGCTTCTTTATGGACAGCCGACTGAACAAAAATGGCGGAACGCTTATTTTCACTACGCATTATCCGGAACTGCTGGACGAATATGACCGAAATGACGGAATTTGTATCGTTAGAAACCGTAATGGCATTACAGCAGAAAATCTGAGCTATATATTGAAACGTAATGATATTAAAAAGAGTGATGCTTACCAGAGCGGCTTCCTTGAGGGAACAACGCCAGCATATGAAGCGTATATGCGCTTGAAGAAAAGCCTGGCTGCTTCAATCAATTAAGGAGG
>JALEVO010000080.1 GCA_022788225.1 Oscillospiraceae bacterium
CTATGCTGCTTTTGAATTTTCCGCAGGACAGAGCAGTACTTGAAAAGGCGGACAGAATGTATGACTAAAAAAGAAAGGGCGCTCCTTGCCTGTGAAGCACTTGAAAAGCTGTATCCGGACGCTGCGTGTTCTCTTGAATATAAAGAGCCTTATGAACTTATGATTGCCACAAGATTATCTGCACAGTGTACTGACGCAAGGGTCAACATAGTAACAAGAGAACTTTTCAAAAAGTATCCGACCCTTGAAGCCTTTGCAAAGGCCGATTTGAATGAACTGGAAGAGGCAGTCAGACCATGCGGCTTTTTCAGGACAAAAGCCAAAAGCATTAAGGAAATGGCAAATCAGCTTATAAATAATTTTAACGGACAGGTTCCCGACAACATGGACGATCTGCTGACTATTTCAGGTGTAGGACGTAAAACGGCAAATCTTCTGATGGGAGATATCTGGGGAAAGCCTGCCATTGTTACTGACACTCATTTTATACGCATTACCGGACGTTTAGGGCTTACATCAAACAAAGAGCCGCACAAGGTGGAAAAAGATCTTGTAAAGCTTATCCCTCCGGAGGGTTCGTCCGATTTCTGCCATAGGATAGTACAGTTCGGGCGTGACGTGTGCCGTGCAAGGAAACCTCTTTGCGGCGAATGCGTATGTTCAGAGTTTTGTAAATACAATGAAAACCAAAAAAGGAAAAAATAAGTATGAAGTTTTTAAAACCGCTTAAATATGTAATAACAGCGGCGGCAGTTTGTATCCTCTGCTTTTCGGGAAATGGCGAATATTTTTATGCAGTATTTGCAGTTTCTCCGGAAAATGATATTGTTGAACAGCCACAGCAAAACGGTTTGGCAAACGGGAAAGCTAACAGCAATGAATCTGGCAGAAACAGCATTAATAAGTATTATCTGAAAAAATATGCTGCAATACTCTGCAATACATTGCCTTGCCATAATGATTACTGCAATCATTATGACTGTAATGTTTTTTCAATGGATAAGTCTGCGATTGGACGGCATGGGATAGTTCCTAGTGAAAACAAGATATTATACAAGCTGTTTTCTGTTAAACATCCGGGAAACCGTTCGCCTTGATAATTTTTTATACGGAATCTATTGACAAAAAAATCAATTTGTTATAAAATAAAATTGTGTATTTTTTTGTTACTGCTATTACAGAATCTTTAAATTTGAGTTCTGAATAAAAATAATAAATATAAAGGCGGATTAATAAATGGGTATATTTAGTAAAATATTTGGTTCATACAGTACAAAAGAACTTGCAAGAATTGAGCCTATCAAGAACAGTGTTCTTGAACTTGATGAAAAATTTCAGGCTATGTCTGATACCGAACTGAAGGCTCAGACACAGAATTTCAGGGACAGACTTGAAACAGGTGAAACTCTTGACATGATTCTTCCGGAGGCACTTGCAACTGTTCGTGAGGGTGCTTACAGAGTTCTGGGCAAGAAACCGTTTCCGGTACAGATTATCGGTGCAATTGTTCTTCATCAGGGACGTATAGCAGAAATGAAGACTGGTGAAGGTAAAACTCTTGTTGCCTGCGTTGCTGCATATCTCAATGCACTGTCAGGAAAGGGTGTTCACGTTGTAACAGTAAACGATTACCTTGCAAAAACACAGTCTGACGAAATGGGTAAGGTACTGAGATTTTTAGGACTTACTGTCGGCTGTATTCTTCATGGTCTTACCAATGACGAAAGAAGAGCGGCGTATAACTGTGATGTAACATACGCTACAAATAACGAGCTTGGATTTGACTATCTGCGTGACAACATGGTTATTTACGCTAAGGACAGGGTACAGCGCAAGCCTAATTTTGCCATTGTCGATGAGGTTGACTCAATTCTGATTGATGAGGCAAGAACACCTCTTATCATTTCCGGAAGAGGTGACAAGTCCACAGAACTTTACGATATAGTTGACAAATTTGCAAAGAATCTTGTGTCCACAACTGTCGTTGAAATGGACGACAAGCAGGATCAGGACGAAATTAATGAAAATGTCGATTACATAATTGACGAAAAGGCTAAAACTGCCACAATAACCCGTGCCGGCGTTAAGAAGGCAGAGAAGTACTTTAATGTTGTAAACCTCATGGATCCTGAAAACATGACACTGCTTCACCACATCAATCAGGCACTTAAGGCTCATGGTGTTATGCACGCTGATATCGACTATGTTGTAAAGGACGGCGAAGTAATAATCGTTGATGAGTTTACCGGACGTCTTATGCTCGGACGTCGTTTCAATGACGGTCTGCATCAGGCAATCGAGGCCAAGGAAGGCGTAAAGATTGCTCATGAGTCAAAGACTCTTGCGACAATCACTTTCCAGAACTACTTCCGTCTTTATAAGAAGCTTTCCGGTATGACTGGTACAGCTATGACGGAAGAGGACGAATTCAGAGAAATCTACAAGCTTGATGTTATCGCAATTCCTACAAATAAGCCTGTTATCCGTATAGACCATTCAGATCAGGTTTACAGAACAGAGGCTGGAAAATTCAAAGCTATTATTGAACAGATAGTTGAATGTCATAAAAAAGGACAGCCTGTACTGGTTGGTACTATTTCAATTGAAAAATCCGAACTTCTTTCAGCAATGCTCAAAAGAAAGGGTATCAAGCACGAAGTGCTCAATGCGAAGTATCATGCAAAGGAAGCTGAAATTGTTGCACAGGCTGGTAAGCTTGGTGCAGTAACAATTGCTACAAACATGGCAGGACGTGGTACAGATATCATGCTGGGCGGTAATGCGGAGTTCCTTGCAAAGGCAGAAATGCGTAAGAGAGAATATGATGAGGATATTATCAATGAGGCTGTTGGATTTGCTGATACTGATAATGAAGAAATACTGGCTGCAAGGGCTGTTTACAAAGAACTTTATGACAAATTCAATGCCGAGGTAAAGGAAAAGGCTAAGGATGTCAAGGCTGCCGGAGGATTGTATATTCTGGGTACTGAACGTCATGAATCAAGACGTATTGACAATCAGCTAAGAGGTCGTTCAGGACGTCAGGGTGACGAGGGTGAGAGTCGTTTTTTCCTTTCTGTTGAAGATGACCTTATGCGTATATTCGCCGGTGACAGACTTGAAAATATGTTGAGCACACTCAACGTTGAAGAGGACATGCCTATTGAAAGCAGGATGCTTACAAGGATTATTGAATCTTCACAGAAAAAGGTTGAGGGCAGAAACTTCAGTATCAGAAAGAATGTCCTCAACTATGATGATGTACTCAACAAACAGCGTGAAATTATTTATACACAGCGTTCACAGGTTCTGGACGGTGAGGATCTCCATGAAAATATCCTGACTATGATGCATGAGCTTGCTGAAGAATCAGTCAATAACTATCTGCTTGATGATGAGGATAAGGAAAACTGGAATCTTATCGGTCTGAAAGACCATTTCCTTGGCTGGGTACTGCGTGACGAAGATCTCGATTATAATGATGATCAGCTTGACGAACTTAAAAAAGCAGATATTGCAAAGTTTCTTGAAGACAGAATGCTGGAAATTTATAGTGCTAAAGAAGAAGAATTCGGCGGTCAGATTATCAGAGAACTTGAACGTGTAATTCTGCTCAAGGTTGTTGATACAAAGTGGATGAACCATATTGATGATATGGCAGAACTTAAAAAGGGTATTGGTCTTAGAGCGTTCGGACAGAAAAATCCTGTTGTTGAATACAGATATGAAGGCTTTGAAATGTTTGACGCAATGGTTGAGTCTATCCGTGAGGATACGGTCAGAATGTTACTGACTGTAAGGATTCAGAAGAATACTCCTCCTCAGCGTGAACAGGTTGCAAAACCTGATGCACCTAACGCTGGTTCGATTACAATGACTTCATCAAAGAAAAAACCAGGCGATAATGATCTATGTCCATGCGGTTCAGGAAAAAAATATAAAAAGTGCTGCGGCATGAATGAAAATAACTAAAGGGTCTGAAAAATAAACTGTGTAAATGCAAAAACCCTTAAATTTTTGACAATACTAAAAATGCAGCCAAAAGTGGCAACGCTGAGGAGCGACCAAACGCAGGCTGTGAGATAAAACGGTGGAAAGCGGCGGCAGAAATGT
>JALEVO010000142.1 GCA_022788225.1 Oscillospiraceae bacterium
GTTAATACCAAAAAGTCGGCTTTAAAACTGTATGAACTGTTAAGCGGAAAATGTGATAAGGGCACAGAGATTATTCATCTTAGTACCAATATGTGTCCTGAACACAGACGAGAAAAAATAAAGCTTATTCGTGAACTTCTCTCTGATAAAAAGCCGGTAAGATGCGTTACCACACAGCTTATCGAGGCAGGTGTTGATATATCATTCCGATGTGTAGTTCGTTCAGCAGCCGGACTGGATAATGCAGCACAGGCAGCTGGTCGCTGTAACAGACACGGTGAAGCCGGCGGAATATGTCCGGTTTATATCATTAATATAAAAGATGAAGCACTGGGCAGTCTGAAAGAAATATCAGTTTCCCGTGAAATAACACAGCAGATTGTTGACAGCGGAAAATATGCAGATTTGCAGTCGGCAGAGGCAATATCTGATTATTTCCGGGAACTTTACAGACTGGAGGAAAAGGAACTTTCCTACAACGTCTGTGATAATGACCAGAAGACCACTCTTATTGATTTATTGTCACTGAATAAATACAGATATGAAATAAGTCCCATGACAAGCAGTCCATATTGCTCACAGGCATTCAGAACGGCGGGTGACTTATTTGAAGTTATAGACAGCCATACTGTTGATGTTATTGTACCGTACAATGACGAGGCAGAGGAACTGATATACAGGCTTGAACAGCCGGATGAAAACTACAGAATACTTTTAAGAAAAGCACAGAAATTTACTGTCAGCATATACAGTCAGACACAGAAAAAGCTTGCTGAAAATCATGCTCTGCGTCAGCTTGAATGCGGTGCTGTAATACTTTACAGTACATACTATGACGACATTGTCGGTGTTAAGCTTGAAGGGGCTGAAAAAGAAATTCTTATATTCTGAAAAGGAGGAAAAAATGGGAAAAGACATACACAGGAATACGGTTGAATTTGCTGTTCGTGGGAGATATGCACTTTTTTCCGATGTTCTGACAAGAGCAGGCGGTGAAAAGTCAAGCTATCCTATACCCACCTATGAAGCGCTGAAAGGTATACTCCACAGCGTATACTGGAAACCAACCATAATTTGGTACATAGATTCTGTAAGGATAATGAATCCGGTGCGGACAGTCAGAAAGGGAATGCGTCCGATTAAATACGGAGGAGGAAATGACCTTGCATATTACACATATTTAGAAGATGTGTATTATCAGGTGAGAGCGCATTTTGATTGGAATATGAACCGTCCGGAACTGGAGTGTGACCGCAACGAGAATAAGCATCATAATATAGCAAAGCGCATGATTGAAAGAGGAGGACGCAGGGATATTTTCCTCGGAACTCGGGAGTGTCAGGGCTATGTTGAACCGTGTGTGTTCGGGGAAAGTACCGGTGCTTATGATACCTGCGGAGTGATTCAGTACAGTCTGATGCTGCATGGTATGACATATGCGGACGAAGCTGAAAATGATGAAGACCGTGATATGATGACTGTGAGATTCTGGAATCCGGTTATGAAAAACGGGGTTATCGACTTTATACCGCCTAAGGAATGTACTGTAAAACGTCATATCAAAAAAATGAAGATTAAACCATTCGGACGTGAGCATGACAATTTTGCAGGACTTGAAGAATTTGCTGGAGGTGAATTCAATGAGCTGGAATGATGAACTTTATCAGATTTATGAATACAACTGCGGCAGAAAATTTGATGAAAACGAACCTGTCATGCTGCCTATTGCACATTCAACTGCTAATGCACAGATTGAAATTGTTATAGATGAAAACGGCGGGTTCAAGGGTGCAAGAAAGGTTGATAAGAGCGAGGCTGTGACGATTATTCCGTCAAAAGCGAGAAGTGGAACTGGAGCAAATCCTCTGCCTTATGCAGATAAGCTTTTATATTTAGCTGGTGATTACGGTCAGTTTTTTGATGGAAAGCGTTCGGACAATACAAGTTTTTATACTGCATACATTAATCAGCTGAAACAATGGTATGACAGTGAATATAGTCACAAGGCGTTAAAAGCATTGTATGCTTATATTGAAAAGAAATGTTTGATGTCTGATTTGATAAAAGCTGGTGTTCTTGAAACTGATGAACAGACAGGTAAGCTTGCACCCAATGTAAAAATTGCTGGTATTCCACAGGAAGAGTCATTTGTGCGTGTTGTTGTTAATACATCTGACGGAGTTAACAGGACATGGGAGGACAAGACTCTTTACGACAGTTTTATTTCGTTTAACTCCAGCTTGATGGGAGAAAATCAGCTTTGCTATGCCTCAGGTAAAATGGCTCCTGTAACGTATAAGCACCCGTCAAAGATACGCAACAGGGGTGATATGGGTAAACTTATATCTGCAAATGATCCAAGGGGCTTTACTTACAGAGGTCGGTTTGCAGACAAGGAAGAGGCATTTGCAGTAAGCTATGAGTATTCACAGAAAGTCCATAACGCTTTAAGATGGCTGATTGAAAAGCAGGGAGAGGCGCTTGACTCCATGACAGTTGTTGTGTGGGCGAGTGCATTGCAGGAAGTTCCGGTTTTAAAGAAAAGGTTTATTGAAGACGATGACCCGGTTTTTGATGAGGTCGAGGAATCAGTTCCGACCACTGCTCCGGCATATATGGCAATGCTGAAAAAGCGCATTTTCGGTTACAGGCAAAAGCTTGAACCAAATACCAAAGTAATGATAATGGGGCTTGACGCCGCAACAACCGGACGTCTGAATATTTCATTCTATTCAGAGCTTGAAGGTTCTGCATACCTTGACAATATCGAATGCTGGCACTCACATACTGCGTGGAACAGGTATAACAATAAGAAAAAGACCAGTCTGATAAATTCATTTAGTCTTTATGAGATAATAAGGTGCGCATTCGGAAATGAGCAGGGCAATTTTATTGAATGTGATAAAAAATTCATGAGAGATAATGTTCTGCGCCTGATACCATGCATTACAGAGGGAAAAAGTATTCCGTCAGACATAGTCAGCGGCTTATATCATAAGGCATCAAATCCCCTTGCATACGAAAACGACTACAATCACCGCACAGTTCTTGAAACTGCCTGCGGAATGATACGCAAACAACGAATCGACAACGGGAAAGGAGATATTTCAATGGCATACGACCCGAAATTAACCGACAGAAGTTACCTTTACGGCTGTCTGCTTGCCATAGCGGACAAGGCAGAAAGTGAGGCTTACACTGTCGAAGAAAGAAACAGCAGAGTTACCAATGCGAGAAGATACTGGAATGCATTTTCACAGCGTCCCTATCAGACATGGGGAGTGATTGAAGAAAGGCTTAGACCGTATCTTGATAAGCTTGGCAAGTCACAGGTGAAGTATAACAAATGGATTGATGATATCATGTCGAGAATGTCACCGGCAGATTATGCGGACAACCGCCGTCTTGACCCTATCTATCTTTTAGGCTATCATCATTTCACAGATTATATGTACAACGGAATCAAACCGGAAAACGAGGAGGAATAACTATGGGAATCTTACAGAATAAAATTGACTTTTCACTGATAATTACAGCAAAGAACGCTAATCCGAACGGCGACCCGCTGAACGGAAACCGTCCGAGAGAAAGTTATGACGGTCTTGGAGAAATATCAGATGTGTGTATCAAAAGAAAGATACGCAACCGTCTGCAGGACATGGGTGAAAAGATTTTTGTCCAGTCTGACGACCGCTGTGATGACGGCTGTGACAGTCTGAGGGCAAGGGCTGAAAGCAATGAGGCGATTAAGGCTATAAGCAAGGGCAAGAATACTGACCGTGATGAATACGCCAAAACCGCCTGTGCAGAATGGATTGATGTCCGCAGCTTTGGTCAGGTGTTTGCATTCAAGAACGATGATGTTTCTGTGGGCGTAAGAGGACCGGTGTCAATTCAGCAGGCAGTCAGTGTTTCACCTGTTGACATAGTAAGTATGCAGATAACCAAAAGCGTCAACGGGGAGTCAGGCAAAAAGGGCAAGGCGTCTGACACCATGGGCACGAAACATCGTGTTGAGTTCGGACTTTACGTTGTAAACGGCAGTATCAACTGTCAGCTTGCTGAAAAAACCGGCTTCACTGATGAGGACGCTGAAAAAATCAAACAGGCTCTGCTTACGCTTTTTGAAAACGACTGTTCATCTGCACGTCCGGACGGAAGTATGGAGGTATGCAGGCTTTACTGGTGGAAGCACAAGGGAAAAACTCCTAAATATTCGTCAGCAAAGGTACACCGTCAGCTTTCTGTAAAGCTTAAAGACGGAGTAAGCCGTCCTAAATGCTTTGAGGACTATGAAATCAGTCTGAACGAACTGGACGGACTTTCCGCTGAAAAATACGAAGATCTTATCTGATGTACAGCGAGGAAGAATATCTGCTGATTTCAGGTATTCAGCACTTTTCATTCTGCCGCAGACAGTGGGCGCTCATACATATTGAACAGCAGTGGCAGGAAAATTACCTTACAGTTGACGGAAACATAATGCATGAAAACGTTCATGACCCTGATTTCCATGAAAAACGCAGAGATTTGATAGTTACCCGTGCAGTGGCGGTATCGTCGCCGAAGCTGGGGATTTGCGGGGAGTGTGATGCAGTTGAACTTAAACGTTCAGAAAAGGGAGTTCATGTTTTCGGATATGACGGGAAATATACTGTTACCCCTGTGGAATACAAAAGGGGAGAGCCAAAGGAAAGTGAATGCGACGCAGTTCAGCTTATGGCACAGGGATTCTGTCTTGAAGAAATGTTTTGCTGTGATATACCTTTCGGATATCTTTACTATGGTGAGATACGGCGAAGAGTTAAAGTTGTTTTTGACAGTCAGCTTAGAAGTCAGACAGAGGAAATGATAAAGGAAATGCATAAGCTTTACAGTCAGCGTCATACTCCCAAAGTAAAACGCAGGAAAGCCTGCAATGCGTGTTCACTTAAAAATGAATGTCTGCCTGTAATATGCGGCAGCAAAAAAGCTTCAGATTACTTCTGGAAAACTCTGAATCCGGAGGAAGATACATGAAAAAGCTGATGAATACGGTTTATATTAATAATCCTGACAGGTATCTTTCACTGGACGGTGAGAACCTTGTTATAAGTCAGGACAGCACCGAAATAGGCAGATTACCTCTGCACAACATAGAGCGGATAATGACATTTGGCTATACAGGTGCAAGTCCGGCACTTATGGGTAAGTGTTCGGAAAAAGGAATAGAACTGGTGTTTATGAGCAGAAACGGACGGTTTCTTGCGAGGGTCGAGGGGGAGGTCAGGGGGAATGTGCTGTTAAGACGTCAGCAGTACAGGTATGCTGACAACAGTGAAAAAAGCCTTGGAATTGCTAAGAATATGATAGCTGCAAAGCTTTATAACAGCAGGTGGATACTTGAAAGAATGATTCGTGACCACGGTGTCCGGATTGATACAGAGAAATTCAGCAGAAAGTCGGCGTTTCTAAAGGAATCAATAAATAAAGCGGTTAACTGCGAAGATATGGATTCTCTGAGAGGTATTGAAGGGGAAGCAGCGTCGGTTTATTTTTCGGTATTTGATGATATGATTCTTCAGCAGAAAGATGATTTTTATTTTAAAGCACGAAATAAACGACCGCCCCTTGACAATATCAACGCACTCCTTTCGTTCGCATATTCACTTGCCACGGGAATGTGTACTGCGGCGCTGGAAAGTGTCGGTCTTGACCCTTATGTCGGGTTTATGCATACAGACCGCCCAGGACGGCGTTCGCTTGCCCTTGACCTTGTGGAGGAATTCCGTGGAGTAATGTGCGACAGATTTGTGCTTACTATGGTCAATAAGAGAATAGTAACTGCTGATGATTTTAATAAGCGTGAGAATGGGGCGGTGATACTTACTGAAAACGGCAGAAAAAACTTTTTGAGTGCATGGCAAAAAAGAAAATACGATGAAATTCGTCATCCGTTTCTGGAAGAAAAGGTGGAGTGGGGAATGCTGCCGTATGTACAGGCACTGCTCCTGGCAAGGTACATACGGGGTGACCTTGACTGTTATCCGCCGTTTATGTGGAAGTGAATATATGCTGATACTTGTAACATATGACGTGAATACACAGGATAAAGAGGGAAGAAAGCGCCTTAGAAAAGTTGCTAAACAATGTATGAATTATGGTGTCAGGGTACAAAATTCAGTATTTGAATGTGTTGTTGATGCAGCACAGTTTCGTATGCTGAAAAAGAAACTGACAGATGAAATACTTTCAGAAAAGGACAGCCTGAGATTTTACAATTTAGGTGACAGATCAAAGTCAAAGGTTGAACATATAGGTGCAAAACCCTCAGTTAATGTTGAGGATGAACTGATATTTTAGTGCGAATAGTAAGTTAACATAAAATCACTGCAATATTCGCACCAGAAAAACATAAGATAAATCATTCAGTAAACACTGAATAGATTTGAAAAAAGAGTTTTAATGAAAAAAAGTTATCAAAATTGTGCAAGTTAGTGGAAACTGACACTTTTTATTGTATAATTTTGCTGTCTCCCTCCACGCGGAGGGAGTGGATTGAAATCCGACTCAATCATCAAGTAGACTTTTGCTCCGGTCTCCCTCCACGCGGAGGGAGTGGATTGAAATACAAGAAAAAACATCAGTGTTGTTTAAACCCTTGGTCTCCCTCCACGCGGAGGGAGTGGATTGAAATGGCAACAAAGAATGGGAAATGAATGGTCGCTCCGGCGTCTCCCTCCACGCGGAGGGAGTGGATTGAAATCGCTTAAAATAATCAAAGTTGTGCGACAGGCTGGTCTCCCTCCACGCGGAGGGAGTGGATTGAAATATACTACCAGTATAGCACTGTCAAGGGTGACATGCGTCTCCCTCCACGCGGAGGGAGTGGAGTGAAATGGCGTGTTTCCATTTTTTTGCACAGTTGATATAATGTCTCCCTCCACGCGGAGGGAGTGGATTGAAATACCTCTATTGCCTGAATA
>JALEVO010000090.1 GCA_022788225.1 Oscillospiraceae bacterium
ACATTTCTGCCGCCGCTTTCCACCGTTTTATCTCACAGCCTGCGTTTGGTCGCTCCTCAGCGTTGCCACTTTTGGCTGCATTTTTAGTATTGTCAAAAATTTAAGGGTTTTTGCATTTACACAGTTTATTTTTCAGACCCCTGAACTGTAAAGTCCAAGGCGTTCCAGTCCAGCCGCCGCAAGGATTATACCGTCAAACTCGCCGCTTTTCAGCTTGCGCAGACGAGTATCCACATTGCCCCGTATCTCTTTGAAAACAGCGTTTGGGTAAATTCTCTGCATATTTAATCTGCGTCGCTGACTGCCTGTGCCGACTATAAATTTACTGTCCTTTTCCGGAACTTTTCCCGCAGGCGTGACCAGTACATCACGGTAATTTCCACGTTTCAGAACGCCGGATATTTCCAGATTTTCCGCAAGCTTATAAGGTAAATCCTTTGCGCTGTGTACGGCAATGTCAATTTCACCGCTTTTGAGTGCACTTTCAATTTCAGACACAAAAACGCCCTTTCCGCCGATACGGGCAAGGGGTTTGTCGAGTATCTTATCGCCTTTTGTTGTGATGTGAACTATCTCAGTTTCAATGTCCGGAAAAACGTCATGCAGACTTTTAATCACCATGTCAGTCTGTGCAAGTGCAAGACTGCTTTTTCTTGTGCCGATTTTAATTTTCATGCTCTATCAGTTCCTCCAGCAAAGCGTTAATAGTGCTGTCTGACGGTAATTTTTCGCCTGTCACACAAAGCTTTAATACAGCTTCCGCCGCATTTTTTCGCTTTTCCTCCGTGTCAAATTTTCCTTTTATGACTGGACGGTATCTCCCCATAATTTCCATTATTTCAAGACTGCGTTCACTTAGCATTTTTTCAGTCTGTTCCCGCAGAAAACGTGCGTAAATTGGACTTTTTCCGGAGGTCGTAATGCCGACTGTGATATCGTTTTTATGTACCAGTGCCGGAAAAATAAATCCGCATTTTTCAAGGTCATCAACAGTATTAACCGGAATTTTTTTCTCACTGCAAAGAGAAAAAATGTGTGCATTCAATGCGGCATTATCCGTTGCGGAAATCACCATAAATGCATTGTCAATATCGCTGTCAAGAAAGTTTCTTTCTGCAATTTCAATGCTGCTGATATTTTTCAGTTCACTGCATACTTCCGGAGCAATCACCACAATTTCCGGTTCAAAGGTCAGCAGTTTTTCCACCTTTCTCAGTGCCACGTTTCCTCCGCCCACAACAACACACCGCTTATTTTTTATATCCACAAAAAAAGGAAAGTAACCCATATCACGAATGCTCCTTATAATTTTTCAGCACTTCAAGCACTGCCGCAAACTGCGAAGAATCAAGTTCGGATTTCAACTGATACAAAAGCTTTTCAGATATTTCAGTACCAGTATTTTCACGAAAGGGGAGATAATTGTGAAAGGCAATATCCTTTTTCAGCGTGTCAGTTTCCTCTTCTATTATCTGTTCCGCTGCGTCCACACTGTCAAGCTTCAGCGCATTGTTTTCCTGTGCCAGCTTTTCAAAATAATCTATGCCGATTCGCTTTACACCCTCAAGCTGTGTGATATTTTCTTCGATATCAGCGGGGACGGCAAGGTCAATAAAAAGCCTGTCTTTTTTATGTATGAGAGATTCTTTTAGCCTGTTAAGAGTAATGGTATAGTGGGGACTGGAAGTTGCGCTGATGACGCAGTCAGCCTCGTTTGTAAAGCTGTAGCGGTCAGTGTAATCAGCGGTTTTAAAAAGCGAATCTGCCGCAGTTCCGAAACCTGTATTATGACTTCGCAGTGTTGCAGTAATATTTACATTTTTATAGGACAGGAGATTTTTCAGTACCGTCATACCGGTTTTTCCCGTTGCTCCGATTACCAGTACATTCACGTTTTCACCCAGCTTTTTTGCCTCGTTTGCCGCAAGTGTTGCAATGGAAACAGAGGTTTTTGAAAGGGCAGTTTCAGTTTTGATTTTCTTTGCACAGGCAATTGCCGACTGGAATATTATATTCAGTTCATATGAAACTGTACCCCATTCTTTTGCCGCTGTGTATGCATTTTTAGTCTGACCGAGAATTTCGTCCTCTCCGATAACCATGGAGTCGATTCCGCAGGCAACCTCAAAAAGGTGATGTATAGCCTTGTCCCCGTGATACTGTCTGAAATATGGGGCAAGCACGGTTTCGTCGGTTTTGCTGTATTTTGCAAGAATGTGCTTTACCTCTTCCACAGAACCGGAATTGCCGCAGAAATAAACCTCCGTCCTGTTGCAGGTGCAGAGAAAAACGCATTGGGTTACTTTTCCCAAAGAGCAGATATCGGTCATCAGTTCACGCTGTATTTCTGATGTGAACACCAGTTTTTCTCTTATCTCAGCCCCTGCATTTTTATGACTTATGCTGATACAAAACAAATTCAATCACTGCTTTCAATTTTTTCGTATTCATGACAATACCGCATAAAGGCAGACTTTTTCCAGTTCCACCTCTATACGGTTTATTTATCCTTATATATAATACATGAAATCTCCTGTTTTTGCAAGTGATTTACGATATTGTTCAATAATTTCTGCAAGAGTTATACTTTGAGAAAACTCTCTCAGATAAACTGTCATTTTGCTCCACAGATTTCTGTCGATAATACTTTTCAGTTCTGACTCTTCTTCGCTGTCATTAAAAACAGTATCTCCTAAAATAGTAACATCAAGGGTGTCAAGGACTTCACGAAGTGTAATTTTTTCCGGCGGTTTACCCACAACATATCCGCCTTTTGAACCTTTCTGACTGCGTACCAGATGCGATTGCCGCAGAATCATCAGTATCTGTTCAAGATATTTTATGGAAATATTCTGACGTTTAGAAATACTGCATACCGTAACCGGTTCGCCGTTTTCAGAATACAGCGCAATGTCAATCAATGCGATTATGCCGCATTCCACCTTAGTTGAAATTTTAATGTGAATCCCTCCCTTTGCAAATCATACAAATTTTTATTCAGAAAAAAGTGCAGTTGAAAAATATCTGTCACCGCTGTCCGGCAAAAGCGCAATGATTGTCTTTCCCTTGTTTTCCGGTCTTTTTGCGATTTCCAGTGCCGCATGAAGTGCCGCACCCGATGAAATACCTACTAAAATGCCCTCCTGCTTTGCCAGCAGCTTTGAGGCTGAAAATGCGTCGTCATTCTTCACCTTTACTATCTCATCATAGATTGACGTGTTCAGAGTTTTTGGTACAAAGCCTGCGCCTATTCCCTGAATTTTGTGGGGACCTGCTTTTCCCTCCGACAAAACCGGAGAATCCGCCGGTTCAACTGCTACAATTTTTACGTCCGGATTCTGGGATTTCAGATATTCTCCCGTACCGCTGACAGTACCGCCTGTTCCAACGCCGGCAACAAAGAAGTCAACCTTTCCGTCCGTATCGTCCCATATTTCCGGACCGGTGGTTTTTCTGTGGACTTCCGGATTTGCCGGATTTTCAAACTGTCCGGGGATAAAGCTGCCGGGGATTTCCTCTGCAAGTTCCTGTGCTTTTGCAATAGCGCCTTTCATTCCCTTTACGCCTTCGGTAAGCACTATTTCCGCACCGTATGCCTTTAAAATGTTTCTTCTCTCCACACTCATGGTTTCCGGCATTGTGAGAATAACATGATAACCCTTTGCGGCTGCAATCGCAGCAAGACCAATACCTGTATTTCCGGAAGTAGGCTCAATAATAACAGAACCGGCTTTTAATTTACCCTTTTTCTCTGCGTCCTCTATCATGAATTTGGCAATTCTGTCCTTAACGCTTCCTGCCGGATTAAAATATTCAAGCTTCACAAGAACAGTTGCCTCAAGATTCTGATTTTTTTCTATATTTACGATTTCCACAAGCGGCGTTTTGCCGATAAGCTCTATTGCACCCTTATAAATATTTGACATATCCTGAACCTCCTTTTAAGGCAACACCGCACAATTAACGGCTAACGCCTTTGCCGCACATCTGCTTGCAGATTTTCCGTTATATCACACAAAAATCTCTTGACATACGTCAGTATGCCTGCAAGATTTTTATGTAATCCGGGGGGCGACCTTCGCCTGACAGAAAATCTGACGGCGCATCTGTACGACAATAATTATGCGGTTTTGCCTTAAATAACAATTGAATTTTCCTGAAGTGACTGGTTTTCAAGGAGATACGCCTTGTCTCCTGAGGTCACAAAAATCCTGTAGAGGAAAACATCAACCTTTTCGCCTGCTGAAATGCTCTCTTCCTCTAAATCTCTTTTTGCTGTAAGTAATGTATCGTTCACACGGACTTTCAGTTCCAGTTTATCACCTCTGAAAGAAACGTGCTCAACAACACCCTCTGATGCAGAACTTCTGAATTTCTGCATCTCGTTTTTCTTTGTGATTTTTACAAATTCGGGGCGGACTATTGCCTTGTCAACGTTCTCAACTTTTTCAAATGTATGGAATGACTGGTAATTCTCCACAACTGAAGTCTGACCAAAAAATGATGCAGTAAAGGCAGTATCCGGCTTCTGATAGACTGCAAGGGGAGTACCCATCTGTTCTATTCTTCCCTTGTTGGTAATGATTATCTCGTCTGCAACTTCAATAGCCTCGTCCTGGTCGTGGGTAACGAAGATACTGGTAACACCAAGCTTTTCAATCATGTCTTTCAGCCAGCTGCGCAGTTCCTGTCTTACCTTTGCATCAATTGCGGCAAAAGGCTCGTCAAGGAGCAGAAGCTGAGGATTGGGCGCTAACGCTCTTGCAAATGCTACTCTCTGCCTTTGTCCGCCGGAAAGCTGGCTTGGGTAACGCTTTTCCAGTCCTTTAAGACCGATAAGTTCAATAAGCTCCTTTACACGATTGTCAATATCTATTTTGTCCGCTTTCTGCACCTTTAAACCAAATGCAATATTGTCATATACTGTCATATAACGAAACAGCGCATAATTCTGGAATACAAAGCCTATTCCTCGTTTGCTTGCCGGAATATCGTTTACCACTTTTCCGTCAATGACGATTTCACCGCTGTCCGGATGTTCCAGTCCTGCAATCATTCGCAGAATTGTGGTTTTGCCGCTGCCGCTTGGTCCGAGAAGACCGATAAGTTTTCCCTTTTCGATTCCGAAGCTTACGTTGTCAGATGCCTTGTAATCGCCGAAATGCTTGTTAATATTTCTTAATTCAACATACATTTTAAGTGTCCCTCTTTCCTCTGTATTCAATAACACTTCTGATAATAAGTATGATAACTGCCATTATTACAAGTATTGACGAAACTGCAAAAGCCGGAACATACTTAAATTCATTAAATAAAATTTCAACGTGCAGGGGGAGTGTGTTGGTCTTACCTCTCAGGTGTCCGGACAGTACCGATACCGCACCGAATTCTCCCATTGCTCTTGCCGCACAAAGCACAACTCCGTAAAGGAACGCCCACTTGATATGTGGGAATGTTATCCTGCGGAATATTGTCAGTCCGCCTGCGCCCATAAGTGCCGCCGCCTCTTCCTCGTCTGTACCCTGCGCCTCTAAAACCGGAATAAGCTCTCGTGAAATAAAGGGGAATGTTACAAAAATCGTTGCAAGAACAATTCCGGGTACTGCAAAAACAATTTTTATATCAAGTGATTCCAGAAGGGGATAAATGGCACTCTGTCTGCCGAAAGTCAGTACGAAAATCAGACCGGCAATAATCGGTGAAACCGTGACAGGTACGTCAATAAGCGTTGTAAGCACCTTTTTGCCTTTGAAGTGGAACTTGGTCACCGCCCATGCGGCAAACACGCCGAAAACTGTGTTGATAAGCACGGCGCAGACTGTAGCCTCCACAGTCAGCAGTACAGCTTTAATAGTGTATTCGTCCGCTACCGCTTCAATGTATGTATCCCAGCCGCTTTTCAGTGCTTCGGCAATTACGGTAATAAGGGGGAGCAGCAGCATGAGTACTACAAAAAGAACGCTTATGCCTATCAGTATCCATTTAACTACCTTTGAACCGGTTGTTTCCTCATGCATCTTACATACCTCCCTTTAAGATTTTTGCACTTCTTGCCTGAATAAGATTTGTTATGAACAGAATCAGAAATGCCGCAATAAGCATTACAAGTGCAATAGCCGTTGCGCTGGAGTAATCATATTCCTGCAATTCAGACATGATAATAAGCGGTGTGATTTCCGTTTCAAACGGCTGATTTCCGGCAATAAATACAACGCTGCCGTACTCACCGATACATCTGCCGAAAGCAAGTCCGAAGCCTGTCAGAACAGCCGGTCTTATTTCCGGGAAAATCACTTTCCAGAATATTTTTGTGCGGCTTGCGCCTAAAACTCCTGCCGCTTCTTCGTAGGCAGGGTCAAGCTTTTCCAGTATCGGCTGTACTGTGCGGACTACAAAAGGAATACCAATGAACACAAGCGCCACAGTTATACCGATTCGGGTATATGCTATCTTAATGCCGAATTTGTCAAAAAATCCGCCGATAAGTCCGTTGTTTGTCGTGAGAGAGGTCAGTGCAATGCCGGCTACGGCAGTCGGCAAAGCAAAGGGCAGTTCAATCATGCCATCTAAAAGACGCTTTAACGGGAACTTATATCTAACCAGCACCCATGCCAGAATGACGCCCATAACTGCATTAATTACCGATGCGATAAAAGCTGTCAGAAAGCTTACACGAAAGCTTGCAAGCACACGGTCACGGGTAATCGTCTGAATAATCTCCTTAAAGCTCAGCTGTGCGGTAAAAACCACCAGTGACGCCAGCGGAATCAGAACTACAATGCTGACTATTGACAGTGTCACTCCCATAGAGATTCCGAAACCCGGAATAACTCTTTTACTCGTCTTTTTCATACCTTCTCCTTATGTCTTACTGCTCGTAAATTTCGTCAAATACGCCGCTGTCGGCAAAATGCTTGCTCTGTGCCTCGTCCCAGCCGCCGAAGTCCTGAATGGTTACAAGGTTGATGTCAAGATTGAATACGTCTGAATATTCCTGAAGTATTGTTTCATTGGACGGACGGTAATAATTATCACCGGCAATTCTCTGCGCCTCGTTGGAATAGAGGTAGCTTAAATATTCTGTTGCAACATCTCTTGTACCTCTCTTGTCAACAACTGAATCCACAATTGCAACTGACGGCTGTGCAAGAATACTGATGCTTGGTGTTATAATCTCATAGTCGCCCGGATAGTCCTGAATTGAAAGATAAGCTTCATTTTCCCATGCAAGGAGAACATCTCCCTGTCCGTTTTCAACAAATGTTGTTGTAGCACCTCTTGCACCGGAATCAAGTACAAGCACATTCTGATAAAGCTTTTTGATGAAGTCCTTTATCTGTGTTTCGTCACCGCCAAAAAGCTTGTCTGCGTAAGCCCAAGCGGCTAAGTAATTCCATCTTGCACCGCCTGATGTCTTAGGATTTGGTGTGATAACACCAACGCCGTCCTTTACAAGGTCATCCCAGTCCTGAATGTTTTTAGGATTTCCTTTTCTTACAAGGAAAACGATTGTTGATGTATAAGGTGAGCTGTCTTTGTCAAATTCGCTTACCCAGCCGTCTTCAATAAGTCCTGCGTCCTGCACTGCCTTGACGTCATATTCAAGTGCCAGTGTAACAACGTCTGCTTCCAGACCGTTTGCAACTTCAAGAGCCTGTTTGCCGGAGCCGCCGTGGGACTGTGTAATCTCAACGTCCTGACCGGATTTCTCTTTCCAGTGCTTTGCGAAAATTTCATTGTAAGCGCTGTAAAGCTCTCTTGTCGGGTCGTATGAAACGTTGGTGATTGTAACCTTGCCGTCCTTTGCGCTGCTGTCTTTGCTTCCGCAGCCTGTAAGACCTGTAAACGCAAGTGCTGCTGCAAGTATAATTCCTGTAATTTTTTTCTTATTCATATGTCATTACCTCTTTCTGTATTAATAAGTGATTTTGTTTTTATTTTGTATTAGCAGTCAAAAGAGATTCGACATCGTGTAAGTCCACCGGCTGCGACAAAAAATAATATTTTCATTATCACCAGCCTCCTTTTCTGTAATTCATAGTTTTCATACTTAACATACTTAATTGATATGTTTTCTATATTTAGCATTATACACCCATAAACCCACTTTGTCAATAGCCAGAAAATATTTTTACCCATTTTACAAAACATTCTTACTATTCCTACTTATATACTGTGTATTTTGCCTAATGATTTCTGGAATTATAAAGAAAGTTGGTGTTTTTGTATGTGAGCAGTTCTGAAATATGTCGGCTGATTTGTTCATTATTACAAAAAGTGTATACAGCCGTTGACATATAATACATTTTGAGTTATACTAATATTGCTAACTAAAATAGCTATTATGATTAGGAGATGATATCATGGATTATGATATACTTGCCGAAGAACTTGTAAATATGCGTGGCAGCCGGCCGCAGATACGCTTTGACCGGAAGCTGTCAAAGGTAATGAAAGGCGAAATCTTCGTTCTGAATTATCTGAAAAACCATGATAATCATGCACATCCCAAGGATTTAAGCGATGAAATGATGGTGAGTACAGCGAGGACTGCGGTTATTCTGAATCATCTTGAACAGGACGGTCTTATTATGCGTATTCCCGACGAAAAGGATAACCGTCAGATAATTGTCAAATTAGGTGAAAACGGAGTAGCTTTGCTGGAGGAGCATCATCAGGAAGTTGTAAAGTATATGGTGAAGATTCTGGAAAGACTGGGAGAGAAGGATGCACAGGAATATGTACGAATTCAGAAAAAGCTTATGAGCATTCTTTCTGAAAGATAAATTTTTACCTGCAAATTCATTTTGCAGGATATTTTAAAGGATAATTGCTAACTGAATTAGTAATTATATTACTGATTCTGAAAGGAGAAAAGTTATGAAAGACGATATTACAGGAAAAAAACTTAAAGCATTAAGGGAAGGCGCTGAATATTCAGCTGAAAAGATTGCCCGTTTTCTGGACTGTGAGCCGGAACAGGTTGTTCAGTGGGAAAACGGTGAATCAGAGCCGAATCTGACTCAGTGGATGCTGATGTGTACGCTTTACTGCATTACACCAGACGAAATGTTTTCACATATTAATGCAGAGGATTTTCTCGATTCGGATATTCAGGAGGAATTTCACCACGAAGCTGCAAAGAACAAACTTCTCCGCCGCTGCAGTTATGCATAAAAAAACAGAACCTGTCCCCATAGCTTTACTATGTGAACAGGTTCTTACTTATATTATCAGTTGTTTGTATAAAGTCTCTTATACGGATTCTGGCTGTTAGGAGTCAGAACATAAAAACTCTTGTTGATAATCTTTGAAATATCATAATCAAAGTTGTCGCAGTATTCCTTTAAAAGGTCTGTAATCTCGTAAAGGTCATCTGCTGTGGCTTTCTTTGCAGAAACCTGTGCAGGAAGATTCTGCGGGAGCTTTTCTGTACAGATGTAGATTTTGCCACCGTGCATACCAGTACCGCAGAAGTGACCCACAGGAGGAGTGTTCTTGTCGCAGTTGATACCCAGTACTATAATAATACCGCCTGCCTGATACTCCCCGAGAAAGCTTCCGGCTGTGCCGCCGATAACCAGTACCGGAACCTTTTCCTCAAAAGCTTTCATGTGGATACCGGCTCTGTATCCGGCATTGTCACGGACAAAAATCTTTCCGCCTCTCATGGCATAGCCTGTTGCGTCACCTGAAGAACCGTGAATAATAATTGAGCCTTCGTTCATTGTATCGCCTGTTGCGTCCTGTGCATTGCCGTTTACAATGATGTCTGCACCGTTTAAATATGCGCCGAGAGCGTTTCCGGGAGTACCGTTTATAGTAACCTCCTTGTTGGAAAGACCGCTTGCAATATATCTCTGACCGATACAGTTGTCGATCTGCACACGCTTTTCAGGTGTGTTTCTGACCTGTTCGTTGAGTTCCTTAAAATGCATAAGTCCGGCTGTAATATTCATTATCTGACACCTCCAAGCTGTTCTTTTCTGTCAGCAAGTGAAAAAGCCATAAGCTGCGGCTTTTCCTTTACAAGCTCAAAATCAATTGAATCAAGGGGAACCTGTTCACGAATAAGCTTTGTGTAGATACCAGCCCTTGAAATATCGCCTATCATGATGTAACCCTTTAAAAGGTTATCCTTTGTTACAAGCATTTTGTAATTTTCGCCGTCTGCATAGACTGTCTTTTCACCGTCATAGCTTCCGGCAGTTATCATGTGATAGCCGAAAAATCCGATAGCGTTCATTGGCATAGCCTTGTCGTACGGCTTGTCTGTACCGGTCATGTGAAGTCCGGCAGTTTCGCCCTGCATATATGCGTTAGGCAGGAGAGCCAGTATTCTGTCTGTATCAGTTGTGATGTCGTGGCTTTCAGTGCAGTCGCCTGCGGAGTAGATACCTGCAATTGAAGTGCGGCAGAAACGGTCTGTAACGATTCCCTTGTTTACATTTCCGCCTGCTTCCTTGACAAGCTCTGTGTTTGGTCTTACGCCGACTGCGATAACCAGTACATCAAACTCAACAGTTTCACCGTTTGTAAGCTTAGCCTTGTTTCCGTCAAACTCAGCGGCGGAAGTACCCAGCATAAACTTAACGCCCTTTTCCTCAATTGACTTCTGAACAAGCTCAGAACCTGTTTCATCAAGAATTGACGGAAGTATTCTGTCAGCAAGGTCGATAACAGTAAGACTACCTATCTTGTCAAGAATACCCTCAGCGCATTTCAGACCGATAAGACCAGCGCCCACAATAAGCACTCTTGAATCCTTAGTCAGAACGCTGTCCAGAGCCTTTGCATCGTCAAGAGTCATAAATGTGAACTTGTTCTCAACTGTGTCCAGCCCTTTCATCGGAGGGATAAACGGTCTTGAGCCTGTGGCAACAAGCAGCTTGTCGTAAGGTACTGCCTTGCCGTCGTCAAGCATGACTTTTCTGTTTTTGGTATCTATCTTGACTGCTTTTTTACCGAGAATCGGAGTAACGTCATTGTCCTTGTAAAAGCTGTCCGGACGGTATTTCATTTTCTCCTCGTCAGTTTTGCCATAAAGGAGGTATGAAATAAGCGGACGGGAATAAGTGTGGTGCTTTTCATCGGAAATAACGGTGATAGTGCTTTCCCTGTCGTTCTTGCGGATTCCCTCGATACAGCCGACAGCCGCAGCGGAATTGCCGATAATTACATAATTCATCTTAAAAAACACCTCTCTTACTATCTTTCTTCAAATACTATTGCATTGTTGGGGCAGCCTGCAACACAAGCCGGAGAGCCGCATGAATTTTTAGTGCAAAGCTCACATTTCTGGGCAACATGACCGTCCTCTGCCGGCATGATTGCACCGTATGGACATGAGAGAACGCAGGTGTAGCAGCCGACGCATTTGTCCTGATCAATCTCAATAACGCCGTCCTTTACGCTTAAAGCTCCGGCAATACAGCCCTTTACACAGAGAGGGTCTGTGCAGTGGCGGCAGGAAACGGCGAAGTAAATACCGTTATTTTCCTCAACCTGAATTTTAGGGAATATTTTCTTGCCCTTCAATGCCTTTGCCATTTCGTTTGCCTTTGATTTGCCGGCTGAAACTGTGTTTGCAAAAGCGCAGTTATATTCGCAGAGGTGACATCCGAGACACCATTCTTCATTAACAAATATTCTTTTCATGAGTCCAGTCCTCCTTATTCGCCGGCGTGCTTGATACCGAGTATTTCAAGTTCTTTTTCGTTTAAGCCAACTCCTCTGAGCATGAGTCTGTTGCCCTTTAAGCTTTCGATAGAGTTGATACCCATACCGCCCATCATTTCCTTGATTTCGTGATTCCATGCTTCAACAAGGTTAACAAGTCTCTTGTAGCCGACATCAGGATTAAGACGCTTAACGAGGTCCGGACGCTGTGTTGCGATACCCCAGTTACACTTTGCCGCATGACAGGCTCTGCACTGGTGACAGCCCATAGCGATACAAGCCGCAGAACCGATGTAAACAGCGTCTGCACCGAGAGCGATAGCCTTTACAACATCAGCAGAGTTTCTGATACTTCCGCCTACAACGATTGAAACGTTTCCTCTGATGCCTTCCTGTCTTAAACGTTCGTCAACGCTTGCAAGGGCAAGTTCAATCGGGATACCAACGTTATCTCTGATTCGTGTAGGAGCAGCACCCGTACCGCCTCTGAAACCGTCGATTGCGATAATGTCAGCACCGCTTCTTGCAATACCGGAAGCAATTGCTGCAACGTTGTGAACAGCGGCAATTTTAACGATTACCGGTTTCTTGTATTCTGTAGCCTCTTTAAGGGAGAATACCAGCTGACGGAGATCCTCAATAGAGTAGATGTCATGGTGAGGTGCAGGAGAAATTGCGTCTGAACCCTCTGGAATCATTCTTGTTCTTGAAACCTCGCCGACTGTCTTTGTTCCCGGGAGATGTCCGCCGATACCCGGCTTTGCACCCTGTCCCATTTTGATTTCGATAGCAGCACCGGCTTCAAGATATTCCTTGTGAACGCCGAAACGTCCTGACGCTACCTGAACGATTGTGTTGGGACCGTACTGATAGAAGTCCTTGTGAAGTCCGCCCTCACCGGTGTTGTAGTATGTACCCAGCTCTGTTGCGGCTCTTGCAAGGCTCTCGTGAGCATTTTTGCTGATTGAACCGAAGGACATAGCGGAGAACATGATAGGCACTTCAAGTTTTAACTGGCTTGAAAGATTGTTTACTATCTTTCCGTTTTCATCTCTCTTAACCTCTGTCGGCTTCTGACCTAAGAAAGTTCTTGTTTCCATTGGTTCACGGAGCGGGTCGATAGGAGGGTTTGTTACCTGTGACGCATTGATGAGAATTTTGTCCCAGTAAACCGGCAGCGGCTTCGGGTTGCCCATTGAGGAGAGCAGTACGCCCCCTGATTCAGCCTGCTTGTATATTTCTCTGATATTTTCCATTGTCCAGTTTGCGTTTTCTCTGAAAGTGTTGTCTGACTTTACGATTTTCAGCGCTCTTGTAGGACAGAGTGAAACGCATCTCTGGCAGTTTACACACTTTGATTCGTCGCACATCATTTTGCCTAAATCGGCATCATAATAATGAACTTCGTTTGCACATTGTCTTTCACACGCACGGCAGCCGATACATCTGTCTGCATTGCGCACAACTTCAAATTCCGGATACTGATAATCCATTATTCAAGTCCCTCCTCTAAAGTAATGATAACAGGCTCTCCGCCCTTTGGAGACCAGAGCTTGTCAAGATTCGGTTCGATAACTCTTATTGCACATTCTTCACTGGCGATATAAACCATATCGTCCTTTTCGCCTACTACCATTGAACGCAGCTTAAGTCTGTCGTTTAATGCCATAAGACCGCCATCAAATCCCACCATAATGGAGAACGGACCGGTAATAAGCATATTGGAAAAAGCGTTTCTGAAGTATGTGAGTCTTTCCTTGTCCTCAGGTTTCATGGTTTCAATAGTGTCCCAGAAAGGAGCAGCGATGATTTCTGAAACCTCTGTGAATGAGAATCCCAGACGTCTGTGGAGGTAGTCGATTATGTATGTAATAACCTCTGTGTCTGTAAGAAGAGTACATTTGTAGCCGAACATTTCAATGAATCTTCTGTTTGCGTCGTAGGAAGAAATTTCTCCGTTGTGAACGATTGAAAGGTCCAGCATTGCAAACGGGTGAGCACCGCCCCACCAGCCCGGAGTGTTTGTAGGGTATCTTCCGTGAGCAGTCCAGCAGTAGCCCTCGTATTCGTCAAGTCTGTAGAACTCGCCGACGTCCTCAGGATAGCCAACAGCCTTGAATACACCCATGTTCTTGCCGCTTGAAAATACGTATGCGCCGTTTATCGTTGTGTTGATTTTTACAACGCACTGTACAGTGAACTCGTTTTCTTCGAGCTGTGATTCTTTAAGCTTGTTTGGGAGCGGCTTTACGAAGTATCTCATAATGATTGGTTCGTTTGTGATTGCCGCAACTTTTTTTGTCGGGATTTTTGAAAGGTTTATTACGTCGAAATGCTTGTCAATGAATTTTTCACAGGCAAGCTTTGCACTTGTGTTATCATAGAAAATGTGGAATGCGTAAGCGTCCTTGTACTGGGGATAGATACCGTAGCCTGCAAAACCGCCGCCGAGACCGTTTGACCTGTCGTGCATTGTAGCGATTGAGTCGATTATGGAGCGTCCGTTAAGCATCTTGCCTTTTTTTGAAAAGATACCGGAAATCGCACATCCGGAAGGGATTCTGACTTCTCCTTCTCTTAACATAGTTTGTTCCTCCTTGAATGAAAACTGAATTTTCAACAGAACTGTCTGCAAAAAAATAAAAAGGTGCTCATTAGCACCGCAGACAAAATCTGCAATACTGATGAACACCTTTGTTCTCTGTGCTTTATATAATACACCGTTTTTTTCTGATTGTCAAGTACTTTTCTTAAAAAAACAAAGATTTTTTTCAAAAAAACTTTTTATTCTTATTTTTCAAGGCGTAAAGCTAACGAATACAGTGCCCAAAGCGTTATGGAGTGAAAAAAATAAAGTCGCCCGGGTGACCCCGGGGGGACGATTCGGGTTTCACATTACGGTATAATTTGCTTTGTGACCCGACCGGCAGCCAAATGGTCGCCATACAGAAAAATTTTTGCAGGGGTAATATATAGTATAAATTTCCGTGTGTTTAAAAAACATGAAATTTTTTTGAAAAAAACCCTTGACAAACCAAAAGCTTTGGTATATACTAAAAGCACAGACAGCAAAGGTGCTGAAAAAGAAATGGTTCGTTTCTTTTTCAGTGCCTTTTTTATTTGCCGGCAAAGCAAGTCATAAAAACATTTTTGGAGGATGATTTATATGGAAGAACTATATGGCGTTTGGTTTTTAATCGGCGCTGCTCTCGTATTCTTTATGCAGTGCGGATTCGCAATGGTTGAAACAGGTTTTACCAGAGCGAAGAATGCCGGTAACATTATTATGAAAAACCTGATGGATTTCTGCATCGGTACAGTAGTTTTCATTCTTATCGGTTTCGGACTTCTTCTTGGTGAGGACGTCGCAGGATTCCTTGGAAAGCCGGGTTTTGATATTATTACTAACTATCAGAATTTCGACTGGTCTAATTTCGTATTCAATCTTGTTTTCTGTGCAACAACTGCAACAATCGTTTCAGGTGCTATGGCAGAAAGAACAAAGTTTATTTCATACTGTATTTATTCAGCTGTTATCTCAGGCCTTATTTACCCGATTGAAGCACACTGGATCTGGGGCGGCGGCTGGCTTGCAGAATGGGGCTTCCACGATTTCGCAGGTTCATGTGCAATTCACATGGTCGGCGGTGTATCAGCCCTTATCGGTGCAAAGATTCTCGGACCTCGTATCGGTAAATTTGATACTGACAAAAACGGCAAGGTAACAAAGGTTCATGCTATTCCGGGTCACTCACTTACTCTCGGTGCATTAGGCTGCTTTATCCTCTGGTTCGGCTGGTACGGATTCAACGGCGCTGCTGCTACATCTCTCGGACAGCTTGGTTCAATCTTTGTAACAACAACAATTGCTCCGGCAGTTGCAACATTTGTCTGTATGATATTCACATGGCTCAAATACGGCAAGCCTGATGTTTCAATGTGTCTTAACGCATCACTTGCAGGTCTTGTTGGTATCACAGCAGGATGTGACGTTCTCGACGCAGGCGGCGCAGTTATCGTAGGCGTTGTTTCAGGTCTGCTGGTTGTATTCGGCGTATGGCTTCTCGACCACAAGCTTCACATTGATGACCCTGTAGGTGCTGTTGCAGTACATATGATGAACGGTATCTGGGGTACTCTCGCTGTTGGTCTGCTTGCTACAACAAGCGTTCCGGGAAATGATTCATTCAGCGGTCTTTTCTACGGCGGCGGACTTGATCTCCTTATCAAGCAGTTCACAGGTGTTGTTACAGTTGCCGCATGGACAGCAGTTACAATCACAATCACATTCCTTGTAATCAAGGCTACTATCGGACTCAGAGCGTCCAAGGAAGAAGAAATTATCGGTCTGGACGCAACAGAGCACAACCTCCCTTCAAGCTACGCAGACTTTATGCCATCTGCTGCATCAGTTTCTGAAATCAAAACTCAGGGCGCACAGGCTGGCGTTGACACTTCAGGCGTTGTACCTGTAAGCGAGGCTGTTCCGGTATCTATCCAGACAAAGGCTACTTCTGACGGCAGTCCGAAGCTTACAAAGCTTTCAATTATCTGCAAACCTGAAAAACTTGAGGCTCTTCAGGCAGCACTTAATGCAATTGACGTAAGAGGTATCACTATTACTAATGTAATGGGTTATGGTACTCAGAAAGGCCAGAAGAAGTATTACCGTGGTGTTGAAAGCGATGATGTTCAGCTGCTGCCAAAGGTTAAGGCAGAGGTTGTTGTTTCAGCAGTTCCTGTTGAAAAGGTTGTAAACACTGTTAAACGTGCTCTTTATACAGGTAATATCGGTGATGGTAAGATCTTCATCTTTGATGTTGAGAATGTTGTCAAGGTCAGAACAGGTGAAGTTGGCTTTGACGCACTTCAGGGTGAGGACGATATTAAATAAGATAACAAGTTTATACTTAAAACCCTCATATTTTAAAAGCTTTCCGGTGTTTTTTACGCCGGGAAGTTTTTTATGATTTGTATATGTATTATACAATTGTGCTGATATTTTGGCTTAAATGCTGTAAATTCATAAATATTTAATAATTTATTCATATTTTATTAATAATTATAATCCGGAAATATTGTATAATAAATTTGTACGTTTATTTTTTTTATTTTTTGGAAAGGGAGATCATATAATGAAGAGTTCAAAACTACTGAACAGGCTCAAAGCGGCAGTAACCTGCGCAGCAGTAGCAGTCACAGCACTTGTTGCTCCGGCTGCTGTAACGGAGGAAAAGGCTGATGCAGCAGTGAGCGTAAACTATGCAAAGGCGCTGCAGTATTCACTTTACCTTTACGACGCAAATATGTGCGGACCGCAGGTCGGAGAAACATCACAGCTTGACTGGCGTGATGACTGTCACACTTATGATTCAAGCGTGTCAACACCTTACGGCACAATGGATTTAAGCGGCGGTTTCCACGACGCAGGCGACCATGTTAAATTCGGACTTCCGGGTGCATATTCAGCAACAATGCTGGGATGGGGCTACTACGAATTCAAGAACGCCTTCACTCAGACCGGACAGGCGGCTCACCTCCAGACAATTACCGACTATTTCTGTGATTATTTCAAGAGATGTACAGTTATGAACGGTTCAACTGTTCAGGCTTTCTGCTATCAGGTGGGTGATGGTGATACAGACCATGCTCAGTGGTGTCCGCCGGAAAACCAGACTCTTGCAAGACCTGTTTACTTTGCAACATCAAGCAATCCTTGTACAGACGTTGTTGCGGAAACTGCCGCTGCTCTTGCCATGAACTACATAAACTTCGGAAATAAAGAGGATCTGACCTATGCACAGGCTCTTTACAGCTTTGCAAAGTCAAACAACAAGGCAAATCACCAGTCACAGTCATACTACCAGGGTTCATGCTATCTTGACGACCTGGCTCTTGCCTCAATTCTGCTTTACAAGGCAACAAATACAGCTTCATACAAATCAGACTGTGCAAGCTGGATAAGCCAGTCCAACTGGGCATACACAACAAACCAGCCGCTTTGCTGGGACAGCGTATGGCCGGCAGTCAACGCAATTTATGCAAACGAATGGAACAGAGTTTCTGCAAATATTGATGTACTGAAAAACGGTAATAAAACCCCGCAGGGCTATGCGTGTCATTCTAACTGGGGTTCAGCAAGATACAATACTGCACAGCAGTTAATGGGTCTTGTTTATGATAAGTATAATAACTCTTCATCATATACAGCATGGGCAAAGGGGCAGATGGAATATCTTCTTGGAAATAATAATGCCGGTTATTGCTACATGGTAGGCTATAACAGTAATTCCGTAACTCAGCCGCACCACAGAGCAGCGTCAGGCTATAACGATTTCCCGTCTGAAAACAGAGGTGTTCCGTATAAGCATGTTCTTGTAGGAGCGCTTGTAGGCGGACCTGATAACAGCGATAACTATTATGACGAAGCAGACAAGTATGAGTATACAGAAGTCGCAACTGACTATAACGCTGCATTTGTCGGCGCACTTGCAGGTCTTTACCTCAAATACGGCTCAGGACAGTCTGTTGATTCATCTGTACCGGGCGTTTCCGGCGGAACTGTAACTCCTCCTACTACAACAACTACTACTACAACAACACCTGTTACAACAGTAACAACAACTACTTCAACAACAGTTTCATCCTTTACACATACAACTACAACCTCATCTTCAACCTCGGCATCAACACCAAAGACAACTTCAACTTCAGTAACACAGGGAAATCCTACTAACGGAACAAAGGTTGTTACCGTAAATACAAAGCTTGATATGTCAAGTGATTCTGGTAAATTCACACAGATAAAAATTTCAGATTTTCTCCCGGAGGGTGCAAAGGCTGAAAAAATTATAGTTAACTTCTCAGCAAACGGCGATATCGGAAGTCCGTCAATGACAGGCGGTATCAGTGTTACAAGTTCAGGTAACTGGAAAGACCTTGGCAGTGGTACTATGAATATAAACGGCAGCAGCGGTACCGTTGAATTTGACGTACAGTCAATTCAGGACGAGATTCAGTATGACGGTGTATTCCAGATAGGCTGCTGGTGGTGTCAGACAGGTACTGTTAATATTGATACTATTACCTGCATTTACAGTTCAACTTCAATTAATGTACCGGAAACAACTGTAAGTACTACGTCAACTACAGCAAAAACAACAGTTTCCACAGTAACAACAACTGCGAAAACCACAGCAAAAACAACAGCAGGCAATGATGAGCCGACAGTTCCGGATGTTGAGCCTTCAATGTACGGAGATGTTAACCTTGACGGAGATATAAGCGTTTCAGACGTTGTAAAGCTTAACCTTTACCTGCTCAATCCTGCCGGCAACCCTCTTTCAGACGTTGCACTGGCAAATGCTGATTGTGTTCCTGACGGTGTTATTGACACTTCAGACAGTTCACTGATAATGAATTACACTGCTATGGTAATTTCAAAATCACAGCTTGGAAAATAAAAAAATTTAAACAGGTCCGGAAATTATTCCGGACTTGTTTTATAAAAAAAACTGAAAATTGTATATTCTGCCTATTACAAAACTGACCGGAAATGTGGTATAATGATTATAATAAATCGTGTAGCTTAATCGGCATAAATCCAGATTTCGATTAGCTCCACGATTTTTTTATTTTTTCGGGAGGTAAAGTAATGGAAAGAGAAAAAAACGTCAGTGCAATGGCATCAGTGCCGGTGGGCAGGCTTATGCTTTCAATGGGAATACCGATGATTCTTTCAATGGTTTTGCAGGCGGTATACAACATTGTTGACAGCGCATTTGTTTCAAACATGAAAGAAAACGGGGAAGAGGCAATTAACGCTTTAACACTTGCTTTTCCGTTTCAGATGCTCATGGTTGCAATTGCGATTGGAACAGGGGTTGGCGCAAATGCACTCGTTTCAAAGTCCCTTGGACAGGGCGACAGGGAAAAGGCGTCGAAGTCAGCGGGAAATGCAATGTTTATGGGAATAGTCATTTATGCAGTTTTTCTGCTTTTCGGACTGTTCGGAACTGATATTTATATTTCTTCGCAGACATCTAATCCGCTTATTGCAGATATGGCAAATGATTATCTGAGTTTGTGCTGTATTGTTTCTCCGGGAATTGTTTTCTTTGCGGTTTTTGAAAAACTGCTCCAGTCGGCAGGACATTCGGTTTATTCTACAATTGCACAGATAGCTGGTGCGGTTGTAAATATCATACTGGACCCTGTATTGATATACGGCTGGCTGGGATTTCCGGAAATGGGCGTAAAGGGCGCTGCTGTGGCAACTGTTGCAGGACAGTGTGTTTCATTCCTGCTTGCACTTGTTTTCCATGTTAAAGTAAACAAGGATATCAGAAATGGTATCAGATACATGAAACCGTCGGCAGGAATTATAAAGGAGATATATTCTATCGGACTTCCGGCTATTATAGCACAGGCGCTTATGTCATTTATGACCTACGGATTAAATATAATCCTTGTTAAAATAGGCGAACCTATGGTGACAGCTTACGGATTGTATTACAAAATTCAGCAGTTCATTCTGTTTGCGGCATTCGGACTGAGAGATGCAATAATTCCGATAATATCATACAGTCATGGTATGGGAAACCGCCGGAGAATTACCGACGGAATGAAATACGGAATGCTTTATACATTAATAATTATGATAGCAGGTACTCTTGCGGCTGAACTTTTAGCGTCACCGCTGTCCACGGTTTTCGGACTTTCCGGAGAAACTCTGGAGCTTTGTAAAAGTGCAATAAGAGTTATTTCTATAAGTTTTGTATTTGCCGGTGCAAATATTGCTTTTCAGGGAATTTTTCAGGCACTGGGCGGAGGAATGGAGTCACTTGTTATATCAGTATGCCGTCAGCTTGTGTTTATTTTCCCGTTTGTATTTCTTTTTGTTTATATTGCGGAAAAATCATCGGAATACAACTGGCTGGTATGGACTTCTTTCCCGATTGCAGAAATTCTTACCGCAGCAATCGGCGCATTGCTGCTGAAGAGAATATATAAGAAAAAAGTTGCAGTTCTGGAATAATTTTATATAAGAGCCGTCTGACAGACGGCAGAATGGAGTTTTTTTATGAGTATTAACATTATAACAATAAGCCGTGAATACGGCAGCGGCGGAAGACTGATAGGCAAAACTGTCGCTGAAAAGCTGGGCTGGAAATTTCTTGACAGGGAAATAATTGAGGCTGCGGCAAGAGAAAGCGGTCTTTCAGAAAAATTTATTGAGCAAAGCGGGGAGTATGCCTCCGCCACAACAAGCCTGCTGTTTAATCTGTCTGTGGGAAACAATCCCGACGGCGGAATGATGTCACTCTATAATGAAGTGTTCAATGTTCAGAGAGAGATAATCTGCAAGGCGGCTGACGAGGGAAGATGCGTAATTGTAGGCAGATGTGCTGATTACATACTGCGGGAAAGGGATAACTGCATGAATGTTTTTATTCATGCCTCAACTGAAAAGCGTGCAAACAGAATAGTTGCCATTTACGGTGATGACGCTAAAAACCCTGAAAAGCGCCTTAAAGAAATGGATAAGAAAAGACGTGTTTATTGCCGCAATTTCACAGGTCAGGAATGGGGAGAGGTTCATAATTATCAGCTTTGCATTGACAGTGGATTTTACGGTATTGAAAAGAGTGCTGATATAATCGCTGAAGCAGTTAAATGAAAATGACAGCAGCCGCAGTTATCTTACTGCGGCTGTTTTATTGCAGAAAAATTATTATTCCTGCAACATTTTTGCATTTTCAGTCGTCTAATATACGAGCGCTTAATAAAATGATGCATCATTCTTATTAAAAAGGATGATAATGATGACTGAAATAATGGACAAAAGAAATCCGGCAAAAGTAAAGGAATATGAAAGCTTTGCTGCAAATCACCCCAACGGGAATTTTATGCAGTCTGTCGGCTGGACAGGCGCTAAAAACAGCTGGGACTACGAAATTATAATTGTGAGAAACAGCAGTTACAATATAATAGGTACAGCACTTGTTCTTATAAAGGAAATACCATTTTTAAAAAGAACTTTTCTTTATTCTCCTCATGGTCCGGTGTGTGATTACAGGGACAGGGGAGTGCTTGAAGAAATAATGGATGGTGTTGAAATACTTCGTAAAAAATACAGAGCGTATGAAGTTGTCTTTGACCCGTGTATCACTGAAAATGACAGAGAGGAAATAGAAATTTTCAAAAGTCTGGGATTCTCTTTTAAGGCAGACGCTCCTGAACTTTCAACCATACAGGCAAGAAATAATTATGTGCTGAAAATAAACAGCAGAACCAAACAGGAACTTTTTGATTCATTTCATAAGAAGTGGCGGTATAATATAAGACTTGCGGAAAGAAAAGGCGTTGAGTGCCGGGTATGCGGCAAGGAGGCACTTGATGATTTTTATATGCTTATGGAGGAAACCGGAAAGCGTGACGGGTTCTGCATAAGGAGCCGTGAATACTTTGAAAAAATGCTTGATAATCTTGGGGAGCATTGTCGGCTTTATATGTGCTATTATGAGGGACACCCTGTTTCAGGTGCGGTTTGCGTACAGTATGCCGGAAAGACCTGCTATGTCTATGGTGCGTCAACTGCTCTTTACAGAAATGTTATGCCCAATTATCTTATGCAGTGGAATATGATCTGCTGGGCGGTGGAAAGCGGCTGCTGGCTTTACGATTTTCAGGGTATACCTTTTTATAAGGACGAAACTCACCCCAATTATGGCGTATACCGCTTTAAGAAAGGCTTTAACGGCGAGGTTATGACCTATGCCGGAGAATTTTCAATGTGCTATAACAGGGCGGTGAGGTTTGCGGTAAGGGCAGCCGGAACTTTATACAGGAAAATTTTTAAGAAGAATCCGTCTGAACTGCTTGCATGGTTTACAGAAAAATAAAATGCCGAAAACTGCCTGTTTAACCGGCTTGATTTTAGACAGTTTTACAAATTTGCAAGAATTTTTTCATTACATTCTTTACATTATCTCTTTAACATGGTATCATAACAAGAGTATTGTTAGTTACGAAAGGAAGAAAATCAAATGAAAAAATCTTTACTGAAAAAAGTCTTCGGACTTTCTCTGGCAGCGTTTATGATGCTGACATCAGTTGGCTGCGGTTCCGGTTCTGACGATAAGGAGTCCTCATATTCAGCCGAGTCTGACGAGTCTTTACAGAAGGTTCTCGACAGCGGAAAGTTTATTCTGGGACTTGACGCAACTTTCAAGCCTATGGGCTACACAGATGAAAACGATGAAATAGTAGGCTTTGACATTGACGTTGCAGAGGAAGTATGCAGCAGAATGGGTGTTGAACTTGTAAAGCAGCCTATCAACTGGGACACAAAGGAACAGGATTTAAACGTTGGAAAAATTGACTGTATCTGGAACGGAATGTCCGTTAATCCGGGACGTGCAGAGGAAATGAACCTTTCAGAGCCTTACATGAAAAATTCCATGGTTTTTGTTGTCGGCGCATCAAGCGAGGCTAAGGGTATGGACGACTTAAAGGGCAAGACAATTGCAGTCCAGAACGGCTCAACAGCACAGGAGATACTTGAATCCTGCGACATTGCCGGAGATATAACAGTTCAGGCTATGGCAACAAACGTTGAGGCACTCCAGCAGCTTGACCTTGCAATCGTTGACGCAGTTTTCCTTGATTCTGTTGTTGCAAACTATGAGATTCAGACAAGCGGCAAGGACTATGTGATTCTGCCGGACGGTCTTGAAGAGGAAGAGTACGCAATCGGTTTCAGAAAGAACGACCAGAAGCTCCGTGACGAGGTTCAGAAGATTCTCAGCGAAATGAAAGCGGACGGCAAGCTTGGTGAAATTTCCACAAAGTGGTTCGGCAGTGATATTACAACTGTAAAATAAGATTAGGCGGTCAGGGTGCGTGACCGCACAGGACAATTCGTTGTTAATTTTGCGGTATCGTTTTGTTTGTGTCACGACCGGCAGCGTTCCCAGTATATATCATGGGGCAACATTCCAGATAAATCGAATTTTTTCATAAAATCTGCAAATGGCACTTGCTATTTGCGGATTTTTTAGTTATAATGTAATAGAGTATGTTCATATAAAAAGATTTGCACGTCTTTTCGGCAAATTTTGCCGCTTGCTGTGTTAAAAATACTTGCCGTGCGACAGCACGCCTGCGTATTTTCGCCTTGCAATCGCCAAAATTATGCTCGAAAATCCGTACAAACTGTTTTATATGAACATACTCTGTATGCTAAATTTACAGAGAGGTGATCAAAATGTCCGGAAAGGAAATTCTTGACGTTACACTGATACTTCTTGAGTATCTTGTACCGACATTAAAGCTTTTTTTCTTCACGCTGCTTTTCTCCATACCGCTGGGAATGGTGGTGGCACTGCTTAAAATGTGTAAATTCAAGCCGGTTTCGTGGCTTACAAATATTTACATACTCATCATGAGAGGTACTCCTCTTATGCTTCAGATAATAGCAATTTACTATGCTATACCGTATCTGAAAATCAATGAAAATCTTCCGGCGTTCCTGAAAAATATCCTTGACGGAATTGATATTCAGGGGGACGCATTTATGTTCAGAGCCGTGCTGACCGCTTTTGTGCTTAACTATGCGGCTTACTTTGCGGAAATTTTCAGAGGCGGAATAGAGTCCATTCCAAAGGGACAGTACGAGGCGTCAGAGGCACTGGGATTTACTAAAATCCAGACATTTTTCCACATCATTCTGCCGCAGGTTATCAAGAGGATTGTTCCGGCAAGCTCAAACGAAGTGGTAATACTTGTAAAGGACACGTCTTTAGCAAACATCGTAGCCTATGCGGAAATAACACTTAAAGCAAAACAGCAGATGCAGCTATACAGCTCTCTGACACCGCTTTTTATTGCCGGTGCATTCTATTTTGTGATATCGATGGTAATGACTGTTGTTTTCACATTCATCGAAAAGAAACTGAACTATTACAAATAAAAGGAGGAAATGTCTATGTCTATGCTTGAGGTTAAAAACCTTTCAAAAAGCTTTGGCAGCAACAAGGTTTTAAGGGATATTTCCTTTGAGGTGGAAAAGGGACAGGTGGTTGCTGTTATCGGTCCGTCCGGCAGCGGAAAGTCAACAATGCTCAGATGTATAAATCAGCTTGAAAAGGCGGACGGCGGAACTGTAAACGTCTGCGGAATGTCCATGTTTACTGCCGGAGAAAACGGCGGTGCTGTTTATGCTCCTGTAAAAACACTTCGTGAGATAAGGCTTAAAGTAGGACTGGTTTTCCAGAACTTCAATCTTTTCCCACATTTCAATGTACTGCGGAATATTACCGAAGCGCCTGTCCGTGTTCTTAAAATGAACAGAAAGGACGCAGAGGAAAAGGGAATGGAACTGCTGAAAAAAATGGGACTTTCCGACAAGGCAAAAGCTTATCCATGTGAACTTTCCGGAGGACAGCAGCAGAGAGTATCAATTGCAAGGGCACTGGCACTCAGTCCGGAGATACTGTTTTTTGATGAACCGACTTCGGCTCTCGACCCGGAACTGACAGGGGAGATATTAAAGGTTATCAAGGAACTTGCCGAAGAGAAAATGACTATGGTAATCGTTACCCACGAAATGGCGTTTGCAAGAGATGTTGCAAATCATGTTATATTCATGGACGGGGGCGTTATAATTGAAGAGGGAACGCCGGACGAGGTGTTCGGAAACACAAGCAACGAGAGAACAAAGCAGTTTTTGCAGAGATTTCTTGAATAATTCAGAGATTTGAAGCATAAATTTTCGACATAAGAGGGTGATGACATGACAAATCTGCTGGTACATAAATTTGTTAAAAACTATGATGATATAAACGATCCGGTTGTAAGAAGGAACTACGGAACATTAAGCAGTCTGGTGGGAATTTTCTGCAATATAATGCTGTTTGTACTGAAATATATTATGGGTACGCTTTCAGGCTCAATTTCCATTATTTCCGACGCATTCAACAATCTTTCCGACAGCGCCGGTTGTATAGTGACACTTTTGGGCTACAAAATGGCGTCAAAACCCGCTGATAAGGACCACCCTTTCGGCCACGGCAGAATGGAGTATCTGACGGCACTTTTTATTGCGGTACTCATTCTTATAGTGGCGTTTGAACTGCTGAAAAACTCCGTTGAAAAAATAATTCATCCGGAAAAGCTTGTGTTCAGCACAGTTGTACTGGTATCGCTTATTGTGTCAATACTTGTAAAACTGTGGATGTCATTTTTCAATGGAAAGCTTGGCAGAAAAATCAATTCATCGGTAATGCTTGCCACATCAAAGGACAGCAGAACTGACGTTATAGCAACCTCTGCAACTTGTATTTCTATTCTTTCTGCACTTGTTACCGATTTGC
>JALEVO010000120.1 GCA_022788225.1 Oscillospiraceae bacterium
TAAGGAAAACAAGAATGCTGCAGGTCATAAGAACAAGCATATTCAGTCCCATGTTTATCGAGGATTCGTTAAAAAAGTTTTCAAGTCCGGTGAGGTACTGAACACTTGCTTCCGAGAACTTTACACCGTCCTTTTTCATGACAATAAATTGCAGAACAGTGATTATAGCCGTCATGATACCGTATGCTGCGACCAGATGAATGAGTATTCCAGCGCCGGCAATGTTAAAATAATGCCGGATCTTTCTTTTCTCATCTCTCGACGGTTCAAAGGGTATAACACAGCCGGGGATATCTATCTGCGGAACGATTTCACGGTAATCACTGTTATAGTCCTCATATTCCGTGAAATTTTCAAAGGGATTCTTTGGATTTATGCCGGAACCCTCCGGCGGTGCGGATAAATCAGGTTCAAACTCCTGATTTTCAAAAAAAGTATTATTCATATTTTTTATCGTATTCCGGAAAAATACCGGATACTTTTCCTCCATTACTTCTTGTTATTACATTATATATCATTTTTTACATATAGTCAAATACATAAGGGTAAAAAGTTGTAGACAAAGCCGAAAAAATGTGGTATAATATACGCAAGCGTTTATTAAATTTTTTCAGATGTCTGAATTTTACGGCTTTTGCCGTGCAGACAGTAAGGTTTAATAATTTATCAAAAAGAAAGGAATCTGTAAAAATGCTTCATGAAAAATCATGCGGAGCTATTGTTTTTCGGAAATTTCACGGAAATATAGAAATTCTTCTCATTAAACACGTCAATAGCGGACACTGGTCTTTTCCGAAGGGACACGTTGAAGGAAATGAAACAGAGCTGGAAACAGCCCAGCGTGAAATTATGGAGGAAACCGGTATAGATGTTATTCTTGACCCGACGTTTCGTGAAACTGTTTCCTACTCACCGAAAAAGGATACTCAGAAAATTGTCGTATATTTCCTCGCACAGGCTAAAAATTATGATTTTAAGGCACAGGAAGAGGAAATATCAGAAATCAAATGGGTGGATATCGGTTATGCTGTAAATATTCTTACCTACGATAACGACAAGGTTATTGTCAACAAGGCTAAAACAGCTATCAAAGAAAGAGTATAATTAAGGCAACACCGCACAATTAGCGGCTGAAGCCTTTGCCGCACATATGCTTGCAGATTTTCCGTCATATCACACAAAAATCTTTTGACATACGCCAGTATGCCTGCAAGATTTTTATGCGACCTGCCGAAAAAATCTGACTGCACATCTGCACGACAATAATTATGCGGTATTGCCTTAAGAATGTCCCCTGAGGCTGCGGTCTCAGGGGACAAGCTGTTTTATTTGCATTCTTTGATTACGCCGTTGTTCATAAGGTTCATAAGCAGTGAAAGACGTGCCTTGTCTGCAAATTCAGGCTTTATCATGTAGTAAATATAAGATTCTATGAGATTGAATATGTTGGTAGTCCTGCCCTCAATTTTAAACTGGTTAAAGCCCATTGGCAGATATTTTTCATAGATTGCGTCCGGTGAAACATGAGTTGAAAGCTTTTTTACATCAGCGGCATCATTGTTCATGTAAGGACAATTCAGCTTTGCTTCGTTTTCTACGCCGTATTCTTCGGGTATGAAAGGTACATTCGGCTTGTTTTTGAGATGATTGCAGTAAGCTATCTGTGTAAGACCGATATCACGGTAATGCTTTACACGTTTAGGACAGTTTGGCTGACAGCAGGCATTTACCAGTATTTCACATTTTTCCTTGTTGTTTATTTTTTCAAGCAAATCGAATTTATTGTTGAAGTCATAGTCAACAACAACAATATCGTATTTTCTGTCAAGCTCATCGTTTAAGTCATTCAGGTCAGTGATTCTCTTGCAGGTGGAGCTTGTGATCTTATATCCGGGATAATTTTCCCTTATGTACTGTTCAAGTATCGGAGAAACAACGATAACTCCGTTTTTGCCGTTCTGGGCAGTTTTCAGTACAAAATTGCAGAAATCATCATCAAGATGTTCCTCTGTGATTACGGGATTTGTAAATGTGAATCGGAGGGGAATACCCGCCTTGTCAAAAGCCTTTACAACAGCGGTTACATAGCTTTTGTCGCAGATACCTTTCATAGACCTGCCGCCGTTCCACAGCGACTGGGGAAATGTACCGTAAACTGACGCTATTTTAAATTCCGTCACGGAAATATTAAGGGCAGTTCTGATACATTGAAATAAATATCATATTATATCTGTAATGCACGGCGAAATCCGGCAGATGAAATTTAACGTCCATACCTTTCTCCTTTAGTCCATCTTTTTCAGCAGTTTTTCAACATCTGCATTGTGACCCAAGACTATAACATGGTCGTCTGTTCTGAAAATATATTCCGCACCGGGAAGTGCCTGAATATTGTTGTTGTTTTTTATCGCAAGAATGTTTATGTGATATTTCTTGCGGGCGTCAATTTTTATAATGCTTTTTCCGATCCAGCTTTCAAGGATAGGTATCTCATAAATGGCAGTGTCCTTTGTAAGCTCGATATAATCAAAGATATTGTCCACACTGTATCTTGTTGCCAGTTTGAGGGCGCTGTCCCTTTCAGGATAAGTTACCTCGTCAGCACCGTTTTTCAGAAGAAACTTTGCGTGAATTTCAGTATTAGCCTTGCTTATTACCTTTGCAGCCCCCATATCGTGGAGCAGACTGGTTATTTCAAGACTGCTCTGGAAATTTTCACCTATGCAGACAAAGCAGAGGTCGAAATTCTTGATTCCGAGAGTTTTCAGGGTATCAAGCTTGGTGCAGTCGCCGATTTTGGCACTTGTTGCAAAGGGCATTGCCTCCTGAACCTTTGCCTCATTTATGTCAACTGCCATTACCTCATCACCAAGGTCGTAGAATTTATGGATAAGGTGTGTTCCGAAACGTCCGAGACCTATTATAAGAACAGATTTCATATTAAAACTCCATTCTGCCGTAATACGGCAAATTTATATATTTAGCCGATATTTATCTTTTCAACCGGATTCTGAACCGTGTTAGGCGATTTCTGCTCTGTGAAAAGCAGGGCAAACGAAAGGCTTCCCACACGTCCGCAGTACATCAGGAAGATTATCACATATCTTGAAAATGTGCATAAATCCCTTGTTATGCCTGTGGACATTCCGACGGTATCTATTGCTGAGAAAACTTCTATTGTGACATCAGTAAGATCAAGTGAAGGCTGGGCAGCGCAGATAAGCAGTCCGCTTAATAAAATAAGGGATATGTTTATGGTGATAACTGCTGCCGCTCTTTTCAGGGCGTCCGATTCAAGACGTCTTCTGAGAACGTTTATTTCAGTGTGATTTCTGAGACTTGACCATGCAGAAAGGAAAAGTATCACAGCGGTGGTAGTCTTGATACCGCCGGCTGTTGAACCCGGATTTCCGCCTATAAACATAAAGATGACAGTAAGCATTTTTCCGGCTGGTGTCATTGCTGCAACGTCAACGGTATTAAAACCTGCCGTCCTCGGCGTGACCGCCATAAATACCGACGCAGTAATTTTATGGTGTATTTTAAGTTCTTCAAGAACATTGTTGTTTTCAAATATATAAAATGCTGCTGAACCGAACACAACAAGTATGAATGTTGCAATGAGCACAAGCTTTGTGTGGAGTTTATAACGGGTGAATTTGAGTTTGTTTACAGAAATATCGTCCCATACAAAAAATCCGATTCCGCCGATAAGAATAAGCAGGATAACGGTTATATTGATGACGATGTCATCTCTGAACATTGGATTGGAAAGGGAGGAATATTCTTCAAACCGTCCCATAAGGTCGAAACCGGCATTGCAGAAAGCAGAGATTGATGTGAAGATACTGGTGTAGATGCCGACGCCGACGCCCATTTTAGGGATAAAGCGTGTTGCAAGGAGGGCAGCGCCCAGAAATTCTATTATAAAAGTTCCGATAAGGATTTTTTTCATAAGTCTGACGATACCGCCGATATACATGGTGTTCACGCTCTCCTGAAGAAAGCTTCGTTCTTTAAGACCGATTTTTCTGTGGAAAAGCATAGAGAACATTGTAAGTATCGTAAGAAATCCCAGACCGCCTATCTGAATAAGGCAGATAATTACTATCTGTCCGAAAAGCGTCCAGTGAGTATATGTATCCGCCACAACAAGACCTGTAACGCAGGAGGCAGATGTTGCGGTAAAGAGAGCGTCAGTAAATCCGGTGGAACCCGGCTGGCGGCTTGAAAAAGGCAGTAAAAGAAGAATTGTTCCCACTGCTATAAGAATAAAAAACCCCAGAGCGACTATCTTAGGATAGGTCATACCCTTTTTTATATTAAGCTTCATGTCCAACTCCCTCAGAGTATCATATGATATAAGGCAATACCGTGTTTTATTGTTCGGTATTGCCTTAATATTATACATCATTTTATTAATGCTGTCAATTAAGATTTGGTTAAAAATAAAAGTGTTAAAGACAGCCTATATCCTCCAGTGAAAGGGTGGCAAGAGCGTTCAGGCTTTCGTCTGCCCTGTGTCCGGCAAGATAGCTGTAATAGCCCTGACAGGCTATCATTGCGCCGTTGTCGCCGCACAGATTAAGAGGCGGCAGATAAAGCTTCATATTTCTTTCACCGCAGGCTTTTTCAAATTCCGAACGCACTCCGCTGTTTGCCGAAACTCCTCCGGCAACGGCTATATTTTTATATCCCAGCATTTCAGCAGCGGCAATAGTCTTTTCGCAGAGTATGTCCGAAATTGTGTATTGCAGAGCCGCACAGAGATTTTCCCTGTTTACTTCCGTGCCCTTTTGTGCCGAATTGTGCAGGAGATTTATTACCGCAGTTTTAAGACCGGAAAAGCTGAAATCGTATTCACAGCCTGTGACCTTAGGGCGGGGGAGAGGGTAGGCGTTTCTGTCGCCGCACTGTGCCGCTTTATCCACATGAACACCGCCCGGGTAAGGAAATCCCATTGCTCTCGCGCACTTGTCAAAGCATTCGCCTGCCGCATCGTCACGGGTTCTGCCGATTATGCGGAATTTGGTGTAGTCCAGTACTTCCACAATGTGCGAATGACCGCCGCTTGCAACAAGGCAGAGATATGGCGGTTTCAGTTCAGGGTGGGCGATATAGTTTGCGGCGATGTGACCGGAAAGATGGTGCACCGGAACAAGCGGTTTCCCCGACGCCATTGCAAGACCTTTTGCAAAGTTTACTCCGACCAGCAGTGCGCCGATAAGTCCGGGGGCGTAGGTCACGGCTATTGCGTCCATGTCGTCAAGAGTTTTTCCGGAATCCTCCAGCGCCTTGCTGACAACGCCTAATATATTTTCGCAGTGACGGCGTGAGGCAATTTCCGGAACAACTCCGCCGTATTTTTTGTGTTCCTCTATCTGGGTCGAGATAACCGAGGAAAGTATGTTTATGCCGTTTTCGGAAACAGCCGCCGCTGTTTCGTCACACGAACTTTCAATTCCAAGTATAAGCATTCTGTTCTCCTTAGAAAAGCAAAATTTTGCCAGCCCGTAGGCTGGCAAAAATATATTAAAGACCTTATCTCTCAATAATCTGACTTCTGTCAGGGCCAACGCCTATCATAGCAATCCTGCATTCGCAAAGTTCTTCCAGACGCTTGATATACTTCTGACAGCTTGCAGGCAGTTCCTCAAATGTGCGGCAGCCTGTGATGTCCTCTGTAAAGCCTTCTGCTTCTTCGTAAATCGGCTCGCAGCCGCTTAATTCTTCAAGTGTCGGCGGGAAGTTCTTTGTGATACTTCCGTCAGGCATCTTGTAGCCTACGCAGATTTTCAGCGTACCCAGTCCGCAGAGAGTATCAAGCTTGTTTATAGCAAGTCCGTCCAGACCGTTTACTCTTACAGAATGTCTTACGATAACAGCGTCAAACCAGCCTGTTCTTCTCGGACGGCCAGTAGTAGTACCAAATTCTCCGCCCACGTTTCTGATTTTGTCACCGATCTCGTCGTCAAGCTCTGTCGGGAAAGGTCCTTTTCCGACTCTTGTTGTATAAGCCTTTGCAACGCCGATGATATTTGTTATCATTCTCGGACCAACACCAGTACCAACACATACTCCGGCAGAAAGCGGATGTGATGATGTTACATAAGGATATGTACCGAAATCAATGTCAAGAAGTGTTGCCTGTGCGCCCTCGAACATGATAGTCCTGCCGGCCTTGTCAGCATCATATGTGAGTACCGAAACGTCGTCAACATAAGGTGCAAGAATCTTTCCGTATTCATTGTATTCAGCAATCATAGCTTCAATGTCAACAGGCTCTCCGCCGTAAACTTCTGTAATTATCTTATTTTTAAGCAGTCCTGTTGTTCTTGCTTTTTCAGCGAAAACCTCCGGGTGAACAAGGTCATATACCCTGATTCCGCAGCGTTCGTATTTATCCATATATGTCGGACCGATACCTCTTTTTGTAGTACCGATATCAGAATTTCCTCTGAATTTTTCTGAAAGACCGTCTAAAACGATATGCCATGGCATAACAACATGAGCTCTCGGGTCAATTTTCAGATTTGCAGTTGAAATACCTCTGTCGCTTAATGACTTCAGTTCTCCTGTGAAATCCTTAGGGTCCATAACTACTCCGGCGCCGATAAGACAAAGCTTATCCGGATAAAGGATACCGGAAGGAATAAGGTGGAGCTTATAGGTTTCACCGTTGTTTACAACAGTATGTCCGGCGTTGTTACCGCCCTGTGAACGAACTACAACATCGGCTCTTGAGGCAAGAATGTCAATGATTTTACCCTTTCCCTCATCGCCCCATTGTGTTCCGACAACAATATTAGCAGGCATTGCTTTTCCCCTTTTCAATCAATAAGTTTAGGACACCTCTAAAAACCACCGGCAAAAGCCTTAGCACCTCATCTGCTTGCATATTTTCCGCCATCTTGCACTAAAATTTCTTGACATACGCCAGTATGCCTGCGAAATTTTAGTACAATCTGACAAAAAATCTGACAGCGCATCTGAGACACTATGGTTTTTAGAAGTGCCCTTTAGGTATACTGAAAGCATACATTAGTATTATATCAGAAAAAAACGTATTTTTCAATAGTTTAAAACAATATTTTTATAAAACAGTAAAACCGCAGATAAAAACCTGCGGTTTTGCTTTAATCCGTATTATCTTTTTTGCCTTTCCGGCGCTTTTTTACACATTCCGTCAGCAGATATTCAATTTGTCCGTTGATCGAGCGGAAGTCGTCCTCTGCCCATGCAGCCAGTTCTTCCCACAGCTTGGGGGAAAGTCTTAGTACTATCTGCTTTTTTGAATCTTTCTTTTCTGCCAAAGCTATCTACCATTTCTGTTCATCAGTATATTGAGCCGCTGTTTACTATCGGCTGTGCGTCCTTGTTTCCGCAGAGTACCACAAGAAGATTTGAAACCATCTGTGCCTTTCTTTCCTCGTCAAGCTCGCAGACATTGTTTTCAGAAAGGTGCTTCAACGCCATGTCAACCATTCCCACTGCGCCCTCAACGATTTTCTGCCTTGCTTCAATAATAGCTGTTGCCTGCTGACGCTGTAACATTGCTGCGGCAATTTCAGGAGCGTAGGCAAGATGTGTGATTCTTACTTCTTCAATATTGATACCTGCAATTTCAACCTTTTTCTGAAGTTCATCACAGAGTGAATCGGCAATTTCCTTACTTGAACCTCTCAGTGATTTTTCATCGCCATCCTCAGATACATCATAAGGATAAAGTCTTACAATATTTCTCAGTGCTGTATCAGCCTGTGCAGAAAGGAAATCCACATAGTTGTCAACGTTAAATACTGCCATTGCTGTGTTTTCAACGTTCCATATAACGTTAATGCCGATTTCGATAGGGTTTCCCATAACGTCGTTTATTTTCTGCTTTTCATTTCTGAGTGAAATTGATTTCAGGGAAATTTTTTTGCTTGCTCCTACTGTGACTGCATTAGCCTCTCCGTTTTTTACCGCATTATTTGCCGCATTGACAGCCTGTTCATATTTGGGATTGACCGCAGTACAGAAAGGGTTAACAAAGAAAAATCCGTCATTTTTCAGAGTGCCGACATATTTTCCGAAAAGGGTAAGAACAAGTGCCTCGTTAGGCTTCATAATTTTCAGTCCGCAGTCAATTATAATTGCGGCAACAAACAAGATACTTGCAAGTATTATAACTG
>JALEVO010000133.1 GCA_022788225.1 Oscillospiraceae bacterium
ACGGGCGACCAATGGTCGCCCCTACAAAAAAACAAATCTGTTTTGTATGCTAAAGGATAAAAATATATGAAAAATCTTACGAATATTAATGTGGTAAAGGAACTGCTTGAAAAATACGGGTTTACCTTTTCAAAGGGACTGGGGCAGAATTTTCTCATAAACCCGACAGTCTGCCCGAAAATTGCTGAATATGGTCTTGCACAGGAGGGCTATGGCATACTGGAAATAGGCACAGGCTTCGGCACTCTTACGGCTGAGCTTGCAAAACGTGCCGACAAGGTAACAGCAGTTGAAATAGACTCACGGCTTCTTCCCGTGCTTGAAGAAACACTCTGCGATTTTGACAATGTTCACATAATAAATGACGATATCATGAAAGTAAATCTAAGGGAACTTATTGAAACCGAATTTGCCGGAATGAAAACCGCAGTCTGCGCAAATCTCCCTTACTACATCACATCACCTGTTATCATGCTGCTGCTTGAAAGCGAGATACCTGTTGAAGCGATAACTGTAATGGTTCAGAAAGAGGCGGCACAGAGGCTATGTGCAAAAGTAGGCACAAGACAGGCAGGGGCGGTTACTGCCGCTGTGCAGTTTTACGGCAGGGCGGAAAAGCTTTTTGACGTTTCAAGGGGCAGCTTTATGCCTGCGCCGAAAGTGGATTCTGCTGTTATACAGATTCGTCCGGATAATCATTACCGTGATATGGTAAAGGACAAGGAACTGTTTTTCAGGGTGGTCAGGGGAGCATTCTCACAGCGAAGAAAGACTATGGCAAATTCTCTCTCCTCAATGCTGGGACTTTCAAAGGAACAGCTTTATGACTGCATGGACAAAACCGGTATAGACAGAAATGTCAGAGCCGAACAGCTTTCAATGGAACAGCTTATTGAATTTTCCAATGAGCTTTCGGGAAATATCTGATTTTCCATAAACTAAAGGCAAAACCGTCAGCCGTTAATTGTGCTGTGTTGCCTTATAATATACCATTTCCCGCCTTTAATTTATTCTGCCGATTGACATTTATTTACTGACTGATAGCTTATAATAAAAGAATACTGAAAAAGCCAATAGTTTCAGAAAGTAAATAAAAAGGTGGTTAAAAAAGATGCTGAAAGAAATGGTACTTGAAAAAAGCGGGCGCAGCTTTAATGTCCCCGCAATGATTATTACGCTTGGTTCGTCAATGCTGCTGGCGTATTCGACTTTCGGAGGTGTACCCTCGCCACTGAACTGTGCCCTTGCGGCGGCAGTCCCTCCGGCTTATTCTGCGGCGGTGCTGGCTGGGAGTATGATAACATATTTTGCGTCCGGCGGTATCGGGGATTTTGCAATGGTGATGTGTGCACTGCTTCTGATAACGGTGGGGAAGTGGATTATCCGTGATGAGGATTCGGCGGTTTTCAGCGCTGGTATTGCAGCAATCTGTCTTGGATTTTCCGGAATTATTTTCGGATTGCTGGTTGATAAGAGTATGTCGGCAGTACTGATAAATATTCTCCTTGCGGCTGTGACCGGACTGTCGGTATATTTTATACATAATGCAAGTATACTTATTTATGCGGAAAGGCCTTTAAAGCTTAACCGGAAAGCTGAAATGGCTGTTGCTGTTGTCTATATGCTGGGGGTGACTGCCCTCTGCTCCCTTAATGTTTCAGTCATAAACGTCGGCAGAATTGCGGGAATTGCAGTTCTGCTGTGTGCCGCAAAGAGGTTCAGGCATTCGGGAGGAGTTGTTTTCGGAGTGCTTACTACAGCCGGAATATTTATAAATTCTGCTGAACTTGGCATTCCGGCGGCGTTTCTCGGAATTGCCGGGTTTGCTGCCGGTTTTGCCGCTGATTACAGCAAGGTAAGCGTGGCGGCTGCATTTCTGACAGTCAACTTCTGCGGTCAGCTGATAACAGGCATGAACGACGCTTCGTTCTTTTTGCAGGCAGACGCAGTTTTGGGCAGTATTGCTTTTATGCTGATTCCGGAAAAGGCTATAATGTTCGGACAGGTTATCCGTGAAAACGAAGAGGACGGCGGTGAACAGCTTGTGAAAGCAAGAATGGATTTTGTTGCCGGAACCCTTGTGGACGTGCGCAGAAATATGGAGGACATTATAAAGCACCTTGAGAAAAATAATGTTCCGTTCAACACGGTAAACGAGGTCAGTGAAAGAGTATGTTCAAAATGCAGAAACAAAGTGCTCTGCTGGGAAACCAACTATGAAAAGACCAACGCCTGCTTTTTAAGGCTGGAAAATCAGAGCAATCCGGGAGTTGACAGCTTTCCGGGAGGACTTGACCATTGCAGCAGAAAATTTGAAATCGTAGAAAATTTTCTTAGATGCCGCAAGGAGGATGCTATAAACAAAATGCTGTCCGCAAGGCTGAATGAAAGCAGAAACTTTTTGTTTTCGCAGATGGAAACCACAGAGGGTATTCTTCTGTCACTTTCCGACAAAATGAATTTCAGCTACAGCAAGAGCCTGACACAAGCCCTCTGCGAACTGCTCGAATGTATGGACATACCCTTTACAACAGCCATAGCTTATTTTAACAGGAGCGAACGTCTTATTGCGGAGATATATGTAAAGGAACTGCCGGAGATACCCATGGAGGAACTGGCAGGTATACTTTCAGAAGAATTCCACACTTCAATGGAGGCGTCAGAACCTGTCAGCTGCGGCAGTGAAACTCGTCTGAGGTTCAGCAGAAAGACACGCTACTGCGTTGACTTTTCAGCGTCACAGAAAAGCGCCTGTGAAAATCAGCCCTCCGGCGACAGCTGGGGATTCTTTGAGGACGGTCTGGGATATGCCTATATTTTCATATCCGACGGAATGGGCAGCGGAAAACAGGCGGCACTTGATTCCGCAATCGTGTCAAAGCTTTTCAGACGCCTTATCAGGTCGGGCATAGACTGCGGCTGTGCAGTAAAAATGCTTAATTCAATCATGCTTACAAAATCGGGTGAGGAAAGCTTTGCAACTCTTGATATTGCAAGAATTGACCTTGAAACCTGTGAGCTGACACTTTTTAAATCGGGTGCGTCGTCAACCCTTATAAAATATGACGATTCAGTTATGATGTTCAATTCGCCGTCCAATCCTATAGGAATTATTCAGGATACCCAGCTTTTCACAAGAACCTGTAACTTTGACGCAGGAAATATTCTTGTTATGCTTTCCGACGGCGTTGACGAGTCGCTTTACCTTTATATAAAGGAACAGCTTTTAAAGGGCGGGGAACTTAAAGAAATAACAGAAAATGTATGCAGCAGTGCCGGAAAAAACAGCAAAGCCGCACTCAGAGATGACATAACTGTGGCTATGCTGGCGGTTAAAGAAAGAGCGTAAAATTCGTACAAATCTTTCCTTTTTGTGTAAACTGGCATATATGTTATTTCTTTTAAACTGTCACTTTGTATTATTTGCACTAATTTAACCAATGAAAACTATCTAATTTTTATGAAGTTTATTTATACTGCATAAAAAAGCTTGAATAGTGACCCGAAAAATGTTAAAATATATGTAATAAGGAGGAATTGACATGAATACATCAAAAACCGGTAAAATTCCGGAATCTTACGAATTTCCGTTATATCTGTTCTACCAGGGTAAAAACAGCGAAGCTTACAAATTTTTCGGTGTACATTCAGTTGAAAATAAAAACAGCAAGTGTCATTGCTTTCGTGTCTGGGCTCCGAATGCGAAAAGCGTTTCAGTTGTAGGCGATTTTAACCAGTGGGATAAAAATGCGAATCCTATGGAGAAGATTGCTGACGGTGTTTGGGAAACTTTTATTTCGGGTCTTGAACAGTTTGATGCATACAAATACTGTATCGAAACTCAGAAGGGCAAGTTCCTGCTGAAATCAGACCCGTATGCAAATCACTTTGAAACAAGACCGGGAACGGCGTCTAAAATATATGAGTGCTCTTATGAGTGGACTGATGAAAAGTGGCGGGCTGAAAAGTCAAAGAAAATCATCTACAAAAGTCCTGTGAATATTTACGAGGTGCATTTAGGCTCATGGATGCTTGATGAAAATGACAACCATTTAAGCTATGTTGCCTTTGCCGAGAAAATTATTCCGTATATGAAAAAGATGTCCTATACCCACATTGAGCTTATGCCGCTTACGGAATATCCTTACGACGGCTCATGGGGCTATCAGGTAACAGGTTATTTTGCGCCGACTTCAAGGTTCGGTACACCGGACGATTTCAAAAGAATGGTGGATATGTTCCACAATGCCGGAATAGGCATTATTCTTGACTGGGTACCGGCTCATTTCCCCAAGGATGCCTGCGGTCTTTACGAATTTGACGGAACCTGCTGCTATGAATATACTGACGAAAGAAAGCGTGAGCATAAATCATGGGGTACGAGAGTTTTTGACTACGGCAGGGGTGAAGTTTGCTCCTTCCTGATTTCAAGCGCTAATTACTGGATTTCTGAATACCATATCGACGGAATCAGAGTTGACGCTGTGGCGTCCATGCTCTATCTTGACTATGACAGGCGTGACGGCGAATGGTGTCCTAACATTTACGGCGGCAAGGAAAACCTTGAGGCTATTGAATTTTTAAAGCATCTTAACGAGGCAGTATTCCTTAAAAATCCGGACGTTCTTATGATTGCAGAAGAATCAACGGCGTGGCCGCTGGTTACAAAGCCTACGGATATCGGCGGTCTGGGATTCAATTTCAAGTGGAATATGGGCTGGATGAACGATATGATACAGTATATGTCCCTTGACCCTATCTACAGGGCATTTAATCACGACAAGCTGACATTCTCGTTCTTCTATTGTTTCTCTGAAAACTACGTTCTGCCTATCTCCCATGACGAGGTAGTACACGGAAAATGCTCAATGCTTGAAAAAATGCCGGGTACATACGAGCAGAAATGCAGTTCATACAGAGCGTTCCTTGCGTACATGATGGCGCATCCGGGCAAAAAGCTGCTCTTTATGGGACAGGAATTTGCTCAGACCAACGAATGGAATTATCAGACTCAGCTTGACTGGGCGGCTCTTGAAGAGGAAAACCACAAGAAGATACATCTCTTCTCACAAAAGCTCAATAAATTCTATCTGGACAATCCACCGCTGTGGCAGAATGACGATTCATGGCAGGGCTTCAGCTGGATTTCCCATGATGATTACACACAGAGCATTATTGCTTTCAGACGATTTGACGATAACGGTGATGAACTTATCGTTGTCTGCAACTTCGTTCCGGTTGAAAGAAAGGATTACAAGATAGGCGTTCCTTATGAGGGCGAATACAAGCTGGTGTTCAGCTCGGACGCTGTTGAGTTCGGCGGAGAGGGTATTACTAAAAAATCAATGAAGTCAAAGTCCTATGCAATGCACGGCTTTGAGGACAGCATTTCCCTCGACCTTGCACCGCTTTCCGTAATCTACTTAAAGCCTTATCCGGCACCAAAGCCGAAAACAGTGCTTATTCCTGAAACGGAAGAGAAAACAACAAAGACAAAGAAAAGCAGTACTGATAAGAAAATCAAATATGAAAAGGTTTCAAAAGAAAGTTCAGCACTTTAATACAGCAAACGCACAAGGAATGCCTGCGCAGTCCCTGTGCGTAATGCCGTTTTGAAAAATACAAATTTTGCCGCATTAAGGGGTAAGCGGCAAAGTCAGGAGGAAAGGTATGTATATAAAGAAGGAATGTGTCGCAATGCTTCTTGCCGGCGGACAGGGAAGCAGACTTTACGCACTGACACAGGACATGGCAAAGCCGGCAGTGCCATACGGCGGAAAATACAGAATCATTGACTTTCCGCTTTCAAACTGCACAAATTCGGGTATTGATACTGTCGGAGTTCTGACACAGTATCAGCCGCTGGTGCTTAACGACTACATCGGAAACGGGCAGCCGTGGGACCTTGACAGACTGCACGGCGGTGTTCACGTTCTCCCGCCTTACCAGACTTCTCTCGGAGCGTCATGGTATGAGGGAACTGCCAACGCAATATATCAGAATATGAGCTTTATTGAAAGATATGACCCTGAATATGTTATCGTTCTCGGCGGTGACCATATCTATAAAATGGACTACTCAAAAATGCTTGATTTTCATAAAAAGAATGAGGCGGACTGCACTATTGCCGTAATTGACGTTTCAGTTGAAGAGGCAAGCAGATTCGGTATTATGATATGCGACGAAAATCTTAAAGTTGTTGATTTTGAGGAAAAGCCGAAACAGCCTAAGTCAACCCTTGCATCAATGGGTATTTACATATTTACATGGCAGAAACTGAAAAAATATCTGATTGAAAATGAGAACTCCAATACAGGTTCAAAGGATTTCGGCAAGGATATCATTCCTGCAATGCTGCAAAATAACGAAAAACTTTTTGCATATACATTTGACGGTTACTGGAAAGATGTTGGTACTCTTGACAGCTTATGGGAAGCTAACATGGACTTATTAAGCCCCAGCGTTCCTCTTGACCTTTATGACAACGAATGGAAGATTTATACAAGAAACAGCAACATGCCTCCACAGTATATCGGCAGCAACGCCGAGGTTGAAAACTCAATGATTGCAGAGGGAAGTACTATTAACGGTAAGGTAGATTTTTCGATAATTTTTGCCGGTGCTAAGATTGAAGAGGGGGCAACCGTTAATTACAGTATCGTTATGCCGGGTACGGTCATTAAATCCGGCGCTGTGGTTGAGTATGCAATTGTCGGAGAGGACTGCGTTGTCCATGAAAATGCCAGAATAGGCGTTAGCCCTGAAACTGTTGAAAACAGAGATGAATGGGGTATTGCAGTAGTCGGACACAACGTTGACATTTCAGAGGGAGCAGAAGTTCTTCCTAAGGATATCATATCCAAGAACATCTAAGGAGGAAAATAGAAAATGGGTGCTAAAAAGAATGTTTTAGGTCTGATTTTTGCAAGTATGCATGATTCTGACGTTATAGATCTTACAAAAAAGAGAACAATGGGTTCTATTCCTTTCGGCGGACGCTACCGTCTTATCGACTTCCCGCTTTCAAACATGGTAAACTCCGGAATCAAGGAAGTCGGCGTTATTACAAAGTCAAATTACGGTTCACTCCTTGACCACCTCGGTTCAGGCAGAGAATGGGACCTTTCAAGAAAAAATGGCGGACTTCATCTTCTGCCGCCTTTCAGCCACGTTGACAGCGGTATGTACAGAGGACGTCTTGAGGCGTTAAATGGCGTATGGGACTTTGTTGACCATTCCAATGCTGAATATGTTGTTATGTCCGACTGCGACGTTGTAACAACTATTGATTACAAGGCTGCTCTTGCTTTCCATGAAGAGAGTGAGGCAGATATTACAGTTATCTACGGTAAGTATCCGTACGACAGCGGCAGCGAGCAGACTGCCACAGTTCTGGGTATTGATGAAGAGGGCAGAATCAACGATGTTATGATTGACCCTCAGATTGCCGGAGAATGCAATGTGTGCCTTAATATGTTCATTCTTTCCAAGGAAGTTCTGAAAAATATTGTTGTTAATTCAGCAAGCAGAAGCGAATACAGCTTCAACAAGGATGTTCTTCAGGCAAAGAAGAACGAATATAAAATGATGGCTTATGAACACAAGGGCTATTTCTCAAAGATAGACTCCGTCAAGGCTTATTATGACGCAAATATGGCTCTGCTTGACACTGAAAACAGGGACGGTCTTTTCATTAAGTCTGCACCTATTTACACCAAGATAAGAGATAACGGTCCGGTTAAATTCGGTCTTGAATCAGATATTAAAAATTCACTCATTGCTGACGGCTGTGTTGTTGAAGGCAAGGTTGAAAACTGCATACTTTGCAGAGGTGTAAAGATAGGCAAGGATTCAGTTGTCAAGGACTGTGTTATTATGCAGGATACTGTTATCGGCAAAAAATGCGGCATAAACTCGGTTATTACAGATAAGAATGTTGAGATAGGCGATGAAAAGATTATGACCGGTTCTGCGTCATATCCGCTTTACATTGGAAAAAATGCTGTAATTTGATGTTTTGAAAGGATGAAAAAAGATTGAATATTTTATTTGCGGCAAGTGAAGCTAATCCGTTTGTGGCGTCAGGCGGACTTGCAGATGTAGCCGGTTCACTTCCGGCCGCCATTACACAAAAAGGCCATGACTGCCGTATAGTAATTCCGCTTTACAAGTCCATCAAGCCACAGTTTCGTGCAAGCATGACTTTCCTGACCCATATAACAGTTGACGTTTCATGGAGAAAGCAGTACTGCGGAATATTTACAGCAATATGCAACGGCGTTACATATTACTTTATTGACAACGAGTATTATTTCGGACGTGACGGAATTTACGGTTTCTTTGATGACTGCGAACGTTTTGTATTCTATTCAAGAGCTGTTCTGGAAATGCTGCGCTGTATTGATTTCAAACCGGATATTATTCACACAAATGACTGGCAGGCAGCTATGATACCGGTATTTTACGAGGTATTCTACAAGTATCAGCAGGGCTATGAAAACATCAAGACTGTTTTTACTATCCACAATATCCAGTATCAGGGCAACTACGGAAAAGAAGTTTTAAACGAAGTCATGGGTATTCCGATGTACCATACAAGTCTGCTGGAATATGACGGAAATATCAATATGATGAAGGGTGCTATTGAAACTGCGGATAAGGTTACGACAGTAAGCCCGAGTTATGCGTGGGAGATTCTTGACCCGTGGTATTCACACGGCATGGACAGAGCCCTCGGACCAAAGCAGTACAAGCTTTCGGGTATCTTAAATGGTATTGACGTTGACGGTTACAATCCGGCGACAGACCCTGTGATACCTAAAAATTACACATCAAAGAGCATAACAGGCAAGAAAGCCTGCAAGACTGCGCTTCTTGAAGAACTTGGACTTCAGGAGGGTACAGAGCCGCTGATTGGTATTGTAACACGTTTTGTTTCACACAAGGGTATTGACCTTATCAGATATGTCTTTGAGGATCTTATCAAAGCCGGATTCAAGTTTGCAATACTTGGCAGCGGTGAAAAGGTTTACGAGGACTTCTTCAAGGAAATGGAATGGCGTCACAAGGACAGAGTCAGCGTATCTCTTGGCTTTATTCCGGAGCTTTCAAGAAAAATTTATGCTGGTGCGGATATGTTCCTCATGCCGTCCCAGAGTGAACCATGCGGACTGGCACAGATGATTGCTATGAGATATGGTACAGTTCCTATCGTTCGTGAAACAGGCGGTCTGAGAGATACTGTCAGAGACTGCGGCGGTGAAAAGGGTAACGGCTTTACGTTCAAGACCTACAACGCTCATGATATGCTTAGTGCGTGTATGCGTGCAAAGGAACTTTATGAGGACAAGAGAAGCTGGAATGCGGTTATCAAGCGTGATATGAATGAAGATTTCAGCTGGAATAATTCCGCTGATGTTTATATCAGTCTTTACCGTGAGCTTTTGAAGAAAGATTAATTAAAAATCCGTATCGGGTTTCCGATACGGATTTTTATTGCTTTTTATTTGAATTATTTCTGAATTCAAGTATTGCATCAATATTATCATAAATAAAAGCTTGGGCAGATTTTGAATAAATATTTGCATAATAGTTTCCGATTTTTTGACTGTATCTCAATTCAGTAGTGATACCCATTTCAATTCCATGCTCCGTTGCGAGTTTTTTTCCGTCAACTACTTCAAGCATTTCAAGACTAACAAGCCAGTTTGTTATCCAGACAGCAGCAAATTTTTTTGTGCCATTGGCTTCTGTGATACGATTAATCTCTTCAGTTATCTCCCTGACATAAACAGAGTGTTCAACTGGTTTCAATGCAAGCTTTTGCTCATTTGTTATATAAAAATTACTGCGTTTATTGTGACTGTTTGTACTGACTGTTCCGCCGTTATCAATTACCTGTCGAAGTATATCGGAAACATAAAAAAGACACCTTGAAATATGAACGTTATTTATTATATCGTTTTCTGATGTATTTTGATTTGTCAGCGGATTTATACCGTTTGCCATTTTGTCAATATAGGTTTTGGCAAACTTCATTTTTTCAAGTTCAGTCAATTTAAAATCCTCCTATAAGTGTTATTATTAACTGTCATTCTCTCCCGACTCCCGAAAACTGAAAACACAACCGCAGTAATTCTGACGGTATATATCATATTCACGGCAAAGCTCTATGGAACGCTTATAGCCGTTTTTCTTTTTAAAGTCTGAAATGAGGTATGACACACCGTATTCCTTTTCGGTTTCCTGTCCGGTCTTGTTGATGTATAAAGCGTTTTTGTGGGGACTGACTGTAAGCGTAGTGGCAAAAAAATCAGCATTATATTTTCTTGCGGCGTCAGCCGCTTTCTTGATACGCAGGTCGATACATTTTTCACACCGCTTTCCGCCCTCCGGTTCGTTTTCAAGTCCTTTTACCGCACTGAAAAACTCCTCCGGCAGATAATCGCCCTCAATAAGTCGGACAGTACTGCCGAAATTCATTTTTTCAATAACCTTTTTTTGTGCATCAAGCCTTTTGATATACTCTGATTCCGGGTGGATATTAGGATTGTAGAAGTACAGCAGAATGTCAAAATACTGCGTCAGATATTCAAGCACATAACTGCTGCAGGGACCGCAGCAACTGTGGAGCAGTACAACGGGTCTTTTCCCGTCAGTACAAGTGTTGGCTATAAGCTTTTCAAGTTCACGATGATAATTAATTTTGTTCTCCATTTTCTGTTTCACTGCTTTCTGTGTATTTTTGTTCATGAAGCTGCTGGGCGTAGTCAATATACTGCATTATTCCGTCTGCAATTGATTTGCCTATTTCATCTGTGTGGTCGATTATCCACTGAGCACGGTCAATACTGTCGTGAAATTCAACTTCAATAAGACAATTAGGGACTTCAGATGTTGCAACTTCATACAGATAAGCTGAACCCTGAGTGCCGTCAAACATTCCTCTGTCGTCAGTTGGGGTCAGACGGGAAACTCTGCTGTAAATATATTCTGCAAGAACCCTGCTCCCCGGAACTTTAGGATTGTAGAAACATTCCGTACCCTCTCCGCTGCCGCTGTCACCGCCGGCATTTGAGTGTATGGCAATGTGGGCAGTAACATTATTTTCATTTGCATAATCTATTTTTTCCTGTAATGAAAAATCGGGTTCTGCAATATAAACAGTAATACCGTTTTGTTCAAGCTGTTTTTTGACGGTTTCACTGACTTTTCTCATCATTTCCGCTTCTGTGGTATTTCCGGCAGCATAGGCATTGTCCTCCTGATTTGAGGGACTAAGATATATTACAGGCTCAAACGGCTCATACGCCTCCGGAGCAGATGCAGGAATATCATTTCCGGAATTGCTTTTATAAATCTGAATTACTGCATATACTGCAAGAATCGCAATTACTATTACAGAAATTATTCTGTCATATCTTATTCTGGCTTTTCTTTGTTTTCTCTGCGGCATAATCAAACTCCCAAAAAATCAATTTCTGACTATTATTATATAATAAAATGCGCAAAAAGTAAAGGCAAAACAATTTAATAAATATGATAATACTTGACATACAAAGGAAACTGGAGTATAATTTAATGCGGTTATAACAAATTGTTAAGGGGATTAACTATGCCGGTAGAATCATTTAAAAGTGTGTTTGCAAAATCGATAATGTCTGGTATTCTTATCGGGATAGGCGGAATTGTATATCTTTCTGTTGAGAATAAATATCTTGGAGCATTTTTGTTCAGTCTTGGACTGTTTACTATAATTCAGTTCGGGTTCTCACTTTATACCGGCAAGGTGGGATATATTCCTGAAAAGCCTGTTTCCTACATAAAAGAAGTTGCTGTAACTCTGCTGGGAAATGTTTTGGGTACTGCATTTACAGCTGCGGCAGTTTTTCCGACTCATATCCGCAGCAATATTCATGAAAAAGCCGTTTCAATTATCAGTATCAAAATATCTGACAGCTTTTTAAGCCAGATTATTCTTGGCTTTTTCTGCGGTATGCTTATGTATATAGCTGTTGAAAACGGAAGAATGTGCCGGAAGAAAGGGTATGACACTTCGGCAGTTTTCGGCACAGTTTTGCCTGTTATTGTTTTTATCCTGTGCGGATTCAATCATTCAGTTGCGGATTGCTTTTACTTTTTTGCCGCTGATTTGTCATTTAAAGGTGCTTTGTATATTCTTATTGTTGCTGTAGGAAATGCTCTGGGAGGAATGACTATTCCGCTTATAAAAAAGCTGTTTGACAAACAAAATGAATAAAATTGAAATTTTTTGAAAATACCCCTTTACAAATAAATAAAAATGTGATATAATATTAATGTTATCGAGGTGTGGCTCAGTTTGGTAGAGCGCTGCGTTCGGGACGCAGAGGCCG
>JALEVO010000003.1 GCA_022788225.1 Oscillospiraceae bacterium
ATGTCACGACGCTCGTTGCTTTTTGCGCTGACTATCTCCGCAATTCTGCCCTGACCGATAATTGAGTAGCCGTCACGTCCCAGACCGGTATCCATAAAAAGCTCGTTTATGTCTTTCAGACGGACGTTTTTGCCGTTTATCTTATATTCACTTTCGCCGCTTCTGTAAAGCTTTCGTGTAACGCACACCTCGTCATCATCGCTGTTCAATGCTCTGTCTGAATTGTCCAGCGTCAGCGTTACCATTGCAAACCCTACCGGCTTTCTCGCAACAGTACCGGAAAAAATAACATCTTCCATTTTGTTTCCACGCAGAGTTTTTGTGGACTGTTCCCCTAAAACCCATCTGATGGAATCGCCGATATTACTTTTTCCGCTGCCGTTAGGGCCGACAACTGCCGTCAGACCTTTGTCAAAGTTCAGCTTTATCTTGTCCGGAAAGGACTTGAAGCCCTGTAATTCCAGTGATTTTAAATACATATATTACCCTCTGATTTCGCACTGATATTTCGGAATTTCCTTATCTCCCACAACCTTTATATCAATGCCCCTTTTCCTGAAATATTCAACATTGGATTTCTTATGCCCCAGCGCCTTGCTGATACAAGACGGATTCACCGCAAGCTTAACTGTATCGCCGGAATTTTCCACGACTGCTTTTTCAACAGCCTGTCTGTAAATCCAGCTTTCGCAAAGTTCCTTAAAAGCCGGGTGATAGTATCCAGCCACCATGTCACCCTCAACACCGTCCGACGCATGAAGTCCGCACTTTATGACTTCTATTCCCTTAATGTCAAACTCCACAAGCATTCTTCCGCAAAGCTCCACAACCGTATCAAGTGGCATAAGCTTATATTCACCCGATTCATAAAGTTCTCCAAGTTTTGTACTTTTCAGCACAACCACCGGATAAATTCTCACGGTATCGGGGTGAATTTTAATGATTTTCTTCATGGTGTCAAGTTCGTCGTTAAATGTACTCTGATAAAGTCCCACCATCATCTGCAAACCCAGTTCAAAGCCATATTCACGGATAAGCGCAGACGCCATTTGAACATCCTCTGCGGTATGGCCTCTTTCATTCGCCCCAAGAACATGGTCTTTCATGCTCTGTGCGCCCAGTTCAATTGCTGTAACGCCGTAAGCTTTGAGAATGTCAAGTATCTCCCTATCGATAAAATCGGGACGGGTTGAAATTCTGACACCATTAAAGCCGTTTTCGCCTAAATAGCACTTCGCTGCTTCAAGAAGTTCAAGCATATAACTGCGTTCAATAGCAGTAAAACTGCCGCCGAAAAAGGCGATTTCGCAGTTTTGCCTGTCCCTTACTTCACTCATTGCCTGACGGCATATACTGTGGACGTCCTGTGCAGAAGGCGCTTTCTGTGCGCCACTTATGGTTTTCTGATTACAGAAGCTGCACTGGTGAGGACAGCCGGCATGGGGTACAAATATGGAAATATTACTGTGTTTCATATCCCATAAGCTCCAGCGCTTCTTTTGCCGCCATCTGTTCAGCCTCTTTCTTGCTCTTGCCGATTCCCGTACCGATAACGTTTGAATTAAGGCATACCTCTACCTTAAACGCCTTGTTGTGGTCGGGTCCCGACTGACCTGCAAGATGATATTCAACCTTTTCTTCCGGATTTTTCTGAATGATTTCCTGTAAGACAGTTTTGTAGTCGTTGAATGCCGACGACTTTCTGCTGTCAATATCCTCCGGAACAAAACGCAGAACATATTCTGTTGCCTCATCAATACCGCCGTCAAGATATATTGCGGCAATTACCGCTTCAAAAGCGTCCGCTAAAATAGACGGTCTTTCACGTCCGCCGGTGTTTTCCTCGCCCTTGCCAAGCAGAATGAAATCTCCCAGATGTATCTGCTTTGCAAATTCAAAAAGGGATTTTTCGCATACCAGCGACGCTCTTATTTTTGTAAGTTCTCCCTCCGGAAGATGTGTAAAATGCTTGAATAAATACTGGGAAACAACAATTGAAAGAACGCTGTCGCCTAAAAACTCCAGTCTTTCGTTGCTGTGCCTTGACTTCTTTTTTTCATTGGCATAGGAGGAATGAGATAACGCTTCAACAAGCAGCTGCCTGTTTTTGAATGTGTATTTAAGATTCTTTTCAAAGTCCCCTAACCTGTCCAGAAGCTGTTCCATTTTTTCACCGCCTTTTATTTTCCGATTGAATCTATGATAGTCTGTGTGACATTTCCGTCAACACACGCCTTTGCCTGTCTGATAGCATTGTAAAATGCCTTTGCGTCAGAACTGCCGTGGGCTTTGATTACCGGCTTGTTTACTCCCAGCAGTACTGCTCCGCCCTCTTCGGTGTAGTCCATCTGCTTTCTGAATTCCTTTATTTTGCTGTAAGTCAGCAGTGCGGAAAGTTTTCCTAAAACGCCGGAATAGATATCTTTAAGCTTTCCTGCAAAGAATGAACCCATTCCCTCGTAAAGCTTCAGAACCACATTTCCGGTAAAGCCGTCTGTAACCGCAACGTCAAATTCGCCCTTCGGCAGCTCCCTTGCCTCAAGGTTTCCGCAGAAATTCAGTCCGGAATCTTTCAGCAGCTTGTATGTTTCCACTTCAAGAACTCTGCCTTTTGTATCCTCTGCGCCGATGTTTATAAGTCCGACTCTCGGCTTTGCAATGCCCTTGACCTTTTCCATGTAGGCAGACGCCATAAGTCCGAACTGCAAAAGCATTTCCGGACGGCAGTCGTCATTTGCCCCTCCGTCAACAAGCATAACGTGACCCTTTGCAGTAGGCAGAATCGGCGCCATAACAACTCTCTTAATACCCTTTATACGCTTTGTAATAAAGGTAGAACCCACAACCAGCGCACCCGAACTGCCTGCACTTACAAATGCATCACCGCCGTCTTCGCTGAGTGCTTTAAGTCCCAGAGCCATTGAGCAGTCACTGCAGCTTTTGATTATTTCAGTAGGCTTTTCATGAATGTCTATGACTGATTCGGTATGTATTATATCCATGTCCGAAATATCAATACCGTTTTCCTTGGCAGTACTTTCAATTTTGCTTTTGTTCCCCGTAAGTGTAATTTCAACTCCGAGATTATTTATGGCGTCCCTGCACCCTTTTATAACTTCAAGAGGTGCGTTGTCACCGCCGAATGCGTCAACAATAATTTTCATATATATCAACTCTTTTTTAATGTATTAGTGAGTGCCTCAATTGCCCTGTCGGCATAGGCGGCATACTTCTGCTTCTTGTCCTTTATCCTTACCGGAAGATCCGGCAGAATACCCATATTGCACCCCATTGGCTGAAACTCTCCGCTGCACCCTCCGCTTATATAGGCAGTAAGTGCGCCAATCATGGTTTCCGGCGGCAGTATCAGCGGTTCTTCCCCCTTAATGCGCTTTACGGCGTTAATTCCTGCCATAATTCCGCTTGCCGCAGATTCTATATAACCCTCGACCCCTGTTATCTGTCCGGCAAAGAAGATATCCGGATTTTCTTTAAGACTGTAATCGGGACTGAGCAGTTTTGGACTGTCAATAAAGGAATTTCTGTGCATTACCCCATAGCGCACAAACTCAGCATTTTCAAGACCAGTTATCATTGAAAACACTCTTTTCTGCTCCCCGAATTTCAGATTAGTCTGGAATCCCACAAGGTTATACATCGTACCCTCAGCGTTTTCCTTTCTAAGCTGAACAACCGCATAAGGACGCTTTCCGGTTCTCTTGTCGATAAGTCCCACAGGTTTAAGAGGACCGAAACGCATTGTGTCCTCTCCCCTTTTTGCCAGTACTTCAACGGGCATACAGCCCTCGTACACCTTGAAATCTCTTCTGTCAAATTCTTTTAAAGGTGCGCTTTCAGCAGTGATGAGGGCATTGTAAAAAGCAAGGTACTCTTCCTTGTTCATGGGGCAGTTTATATAGTCAGCGTCACCCCTGTCATAGCGTGAGGCAAAGAAAACCTTTTCCTTGTCAAGGCTTTCATAGGTGACGATAGGTGCGGCGGCGTCAAAGAAGCTTAAATAGTCGCCGCACTTTTTCCTGATACTCTCAGCCAGCCTTCCGGCAGTGAGAGGGCCTGTGGCGATTATGACGATACCGTCCTCCGGAATCTCCTCAACCTCTTTGTCTATGACCTTTATAAGCGGATTGGACATGATTTTTTCAGTAACGCTGTCGGAGAAATTTTCCCTGTCTACTGCCAGTGCGCCCCCTGCCTCAACGGCGTTTGCCTTGGCGCAGGGTACTATAAGCGAACCCAGCTTTTCCATTTCCTCTTTTAAAAGTCCGGCGGCGGAATCATGCCTTGCCGCTTTGAGGGAATTGGAACAGACAAGTTCTGCCAGTCCCCTGTAATGATGCGCCGGAGTGTATTTGTGCGGCTTCATTTCATAAAGCTCCACTTCAATTCCGGCATTTGCAATCTGCCATACCGCCTCACAGCCGGCAAGTCCTCCGCCTATAACTTTAACCATTCAATTCTCCTTTAAGTCAGATCCTTTTCATATCCGCAGTCCGGCTTTTCACATACAAGCTTTCCGGACTTGCCGCCCTTCTTGAAAAGGGTGTTTCCACATTTCGGACACTTATCCTCAACCGGCACGTTCCATGTCATGAAATTGCAGTTGGGGTAGTTGTCACAGCCGTAAAAGCTTCTGCCCTTTTTGGACTTTTTGAGTATTATCTTCTGTCCGCAAAGAGGGCAGTTTCCCTTTGTTTCCTGAACGATTTTCTTGGTATTCTTGCATTCAGGGAATCCCGGGCACGCAAGAAACTTTCCGAATCTTCCGATTTTTATTACCATTTTTCTTCCGCACTGTTCACAGACCACATCAGTTTCCTCGTCCGGAACCTTGACCCTCTTGCCGTCCATAGCCTTTTCAGCCTTGTCAAGAGTTTTTTCAAAGTCCTGATAAAATGCGTCAAGAGTGTCTACCCAGTCTGTTTCACCACGTTCAACAGCATCAAGGTCGTTTTCCATTTTAGCTGTGAACTTTGCGTCAACAATATGCTTGAAATGGTCTTTCATAAGGTCTGTTGTGACCTCTCCCAGTGCAGTCGGTTTAAGCTGTTTTCCCTCTCTTTCAACGTAAAGACGGGAAATGATTGTTGTAATAGTAGGAGCGTAGGTACTCGGTCTGCCGATACCGTTTTCCTCCATTGTCTTGATGAGGGAAGCTTCTGTATATCTTGCCGGAGGCTGTGTGAAGTGCTGATTGCCTGCAATGTCTTTCAGCTTTAAAATGTCCTCTTTTTCGATTGGCGGAAGCATTTTGTTGTTTTCCTCGTCCTCGTCCTTTTTCTCCTCATAAAGCTTTGTGAAGCCGTCAAACTTAACGGAATATCCCGACGCCTTAAAGGTACAGCCCTCTGCTTCGATAGTTACTGAAACAGTGTCCAGCAGAGCGTTAGCCATCTGGCTTGCGATAAAGCGTTCCCACACAAGCTTGTATATCTTGAACTGGTCTGTTGTCAGACTTGCCTTTACTCTTTCGGGAGTAAGGTCAGGAAGTGACGGACGGATAGCTTCGTGAGCGTCCTGTGCGTTTTTCTTGGACTTGAAAACTCTCGGTGACGCCGGCAGATATTCCTTGCCGAATATATTTTCAATACATACAGCTGCTGCTTCTCTTGCCTCGTCAGAAATTCTCAGACTATCCGTTCTCATGTAGGTTATAAGACCCACAGCGCCCATACCCTCGATTTCAACGCCCTCGTAAAGCTCCTGCGCCGCTTTCATGGTACGCTTTGCCTGAAAACCCAGACGCTTTGACGCTTCCTGCTGGAGTGTTGAGGTGATAAACGGCGGTGACGGCTGTTTCTTAGTAACTCTCTTCTTGACATCAGTCACCACATACTGCGCATTTTCAAGCCTTTTAAGTATATCGTCAGTCTGCTCCTTGTTTTCAAGTTCTGCCTTTTTGCCGTCGATATTGGCAAGCTTTGCAGAAAACACCTTTCTGCTTGACGGTGCTGAAAACTTTGCGTCAATGCTCCAGTATTCCTTTGGCTCAAAATTCTTTATCTCGTTTTCTCTGTCAACTATCATTCTGACAGCAACAGACTGCACTCTTCCGGCTGAAAGCCCCCTCTTGACTTTTTTCCACAGAAACGGACTGAGCTTGTAGCCCACTATTCTGTCAAGGATTCTTCTTGCCTGCTGTGCATTTACAAGGTCAAGGTCGATTTTATGGAGGTTATCCATACCTGCCTTGATACCCGATTTTGTGATTTCGTTGAATGTTACACGGTTGTTGTCGTTTAAATCCAGTCCCAGCATCTGCGCTATATGCCATGATATGGCCTCTCCCTCACGGTCCGGGTCAGTTGCGAGATATATTTTATCGCTTTTTTTAGCGTATTTTTTCAGTTCCTTTATAACGTCCTCTTTGCCTTTCATGTTTATATACTGGGGTTCAAAATGATTTTCAAAATCAATGCCCATTTTTGATTTAGGCAAATCCCTGACGTGTCCCATTGAGGCAATAACCTCATAATCTCCCCCAAGATATTTCTTTATAGTTTTAGCCTTGGCTGGAGACTCCACAATAACAAGATCTGACATATATGTTTACATTTTCCGCATTATAGCGGAAAACTCTCCTTTCATTTATTTTTTTGTAAGTCCGTATTTCTTTCCCTCTTTAAGTTCAACTGCCCCCATTATTTCAAGTTCAGTAAGAACTGCAAGAATGCTCATGGGGCTGACTCCCGAACGCTCTATTATCTCGTCCAGCATTAAATCTTTATCTTTAAAAACATTCACAATGGCAAGCTGCTGATCGTCCATTTCCTCAAGCAGTGACTCCCACTTGTTTTCTTCCTCCGGCTTTTCCGGATTTTCCGTTTCCGGAACAGTGCTGACTTTTCCGGACTTTCTGATTTTTCTTTTAACAGTCCGGCTGTCCTTTTTGGGAATATCATTATCCTCCGAAACAATTTCCGGAATTTTAAATTCTCCCTCAAGTATTCTGAAATAGCTTGAAGTGTAATAGTCATACAGAATATCCAGATGACTGAACACCGGCACAGCACCGTCCCGGAGATATTTTACCACTCCTGCATACCTTTTGTCAAATATATCCGCCGGAGGGATACAGAACACTGTTCTTCCCTGCTCGGCAGCGTGTTCAGCAGTTATAAGCGAACCGCTTCTTTCGTCCGCCTCAGTCACAAGAGTGCCAAAGGTAAGACCGGAAATTATGCGGTTTCTCGTGTGAAAGCAATATCTGTCCGGACGTGTTCCCGGAAAATATTCAGTTATGACAAGTCCTTTCTGTGCAATAAGCTTTTTTGCATCGGCATTTTCTTTCGGATAGTCAACGTCCAGTCCGCAGGCAAGGACAGCCACGGTTCTTCCGCCGGCTTTAAGTGCACCCTTATGTGCCGCAGAATCAAGTCCCAGCGCAAATCCGCTTACTATTATAAATTCTCTCCTTGCAAGCTCGGTACATATCTTTTCCGTAACCTCGGTACTGTAAACAGACGGTCTTCTCGTTCCCACGCAGGAAACCGCCGGATATCTGTTGAAACTTTCGAGGTCACCCATACAAAACAGTACGGCAGGCGGATTGTAAATATTCCTTAAAAGATAAGGATAATTTTCGTCCTCAAAGGTCAGAATATAAAATCCTTTGTTTTCACAGTATTCAATAATACTGTCGCACTGTTCTATATGCGTTGTTTTTATTGCCCGTTTTTCAGCGGCACTGAGAGACGGATGCTCACCGTCGCAGACAGCATTATAAGCGTCCCTTACGTTTCCAAAAGGGCTTATCATCTGCCATATTCTCTCATTCCCCGGACGAAGCGCCATGGCAAACCAAAGCCAGTAGCGTCTGTTGTCATTCACACCTCATCAGCTCCCACATTATGATACCTGCCGCCATTGCAGCGTTAAGCGATTCAGTATTGCCGCTCATCTTTATAGTAATGCGCTCACCGCATTTTGCAGTTATATCTCCGTCAAGACCGTTTCCCTCGTTGCCGATAAAAACTGCACCGCCCCTGCTGAAATCAGTTTTCTTGACGTCCTGTGCGTCACTGTCCACAACCGCCGCAAAAGTTTCAACTCCGGCGTCCGACAGTGCTGAAAAAAGATCGTCCTCGTTAATGTCCCTGTAGACCGGAACTCTGAACATCGAACCCATAGTTGCCCTTACTACCTTTGGATTGTACACATCACAGCTTTCGCAGAAAATAACTCCGTCTAACCCCAGAGCGTCAGCGGTTCTGATAATCATTCCTGCGTTTCCGGGATCCTGCAATCTGTAGAGTACAGCATACTTTCCGCCGGCTTTTATCTTTCCCGAAACAGATGTGTTGTCAGAAAATGAACACTGTGCAAATACACCCTGTGTATGTTCAGTTGCAGAAATATAGTTGCCGATTTCATCAGAAATAATACTCACTTTTATATCTTCCGGCAGCTTTTCAATATCATTGCCGTGCTTTTCCACAGCCGACTGTGTAAAATAAATCTGCCTTATACCTGCGTCTGACCTGACAGCGTCAAAGACAAGTCTGCTGCCCTCCAGTACGAAAAGCTTATATCTGTATCTTTCTTTTTTGGAAGTCATAAGCTTTTTAAAAAGCTTTATCTTAGGGTTATCCTTAGACTTTATAACTTCACCGAAAATATAGCTGGTTTCCAGTATACTCACCCCCGGAGTAACGTCTTTTTTTAAACGAAAACACGCCCTATTTAAAGAAAAGAGCGTGTTTTTATCTGATTAAAGGGCAGCCTTAGCCTTTTCTACAATAGCTGAAAAGCCTGCCGGATCATTGATTGCGATTTCTGAAAGCATCTTGCGGTTGAGAGTAATACCTGACTTCTTAACGCCGTTCATGAACTGTGAGTAGTTCATACCGTTAAGCTTGCAGGCAGCACTGATTCTTGTGATCCAGAGCTGTCTGAAGTCTCTTTTTCTCTTCTTGCGTCCAGCGTATGCATAGTTGCCTGATTTCATTACGGCCTGTTTAGCCATCTTGAAATGCTTGCTCTTAGCGCCCCAGTAGCCCTTAGCAAGCTTGAGAGTTTTATTTCTTCTCTTGCGAGTCATCATCGCACCCTTAACACGTGCCATAGTCTTATACCTCCGTTTTAATTCTCGATATTACTTATAAGGAACTAACTTCTTGATTACAGGAGCATTAGCTTCGCTTGCAACGCCTGCACAACGAGCAATTCTCTTTCTCTTTGTGTCCTTCTGAGTAAGTCTATGTCTTTTGTTTGTGTGCTGATATTTAACCTTGCCGTTTTTAGTCAGCTTGAAACGCTTTTTAGCGCCTGAATGTGTTTTAACCTTAACCTTTGCCATAACCGGTTCCTCCTTTATTTAGTCGATGCTTTCGGTGACATGAACATAACAATACTGCGGCCTTCCATTTTAGCAGGCTTGTCAACAACACCGGCTTCTGCACACGCTTCCTTGAATTTTTCAAGCAGTTCTTCGCCAAGCTGCGGATGCGCAATGGCACGCTTGCGGAATCTTACGGAAACCTTTATCTTGTCTCCGTTTTTCAGGAATTTTATTGCCTGATTGACTTTGGTATTAAAATCGTGGGTATCAATTGCGGAAAACATTCTGATTTCCTTGATTTCAACTGTCTTCTGATTTTTTCTTGCTTCCTTTTCCTTTTTAGCCTGTTCAAAACAGAATTTACCGTAATCTAAAATTCTGCAAACCGGCGGCTTTGCATTAGGAGCAATCTTAACCAGGTCAAGATCCTTTTCATAAGCCATTTTCTGAGCATCTCTGGCAGAAACAACGCCGAGTTTTGTTCCGTCAACGTCAATCAGCAGTACTTCCTTATCTCTGATTTCTTCGTTGATCTGCAGTTCCTGTTTGCTAATAGTCAAGCACCTCCAAGCATTAATCAGGGCGTAAATTATAGTAAACGACAAATATATTTGGAGTTTACTATTTGCCGATACGCACGTAGCGAACGAATGTGAGCGAATGTGCGAGGCATTTTAATTATTATAGTAAATGTCAAATTATTTTTGACGTTTACTATAATTTATCGCCAAAATAAAAATGAGCGCAGATATACAATCAGCACTCAATAATAATAGTCAGCGAAAATTCACAAACATTTCATATTGACCATACTAAGTAATCATAAACCGTATGGTGAGAACTGATATTCTGCTTTGTTTTTACCAATATATTATACACGCTTTTTTTCAGTTTGTCAAGGGTTTTTTTGAAAAAATTCAGAAAATCACTGCAAAAGCTGTTCCCTCATAAAACCAAGCAGTTTTTTCTCACGCCTTGACACCTGAACCTGAGTCATGCCAAGCTTTTTTGCCGCCGCCGACTGGGTCTGTCCTTTATAGTATCTGAGGTAAATCAGTTCCCGGTCTTTTGGCTCCATAAGTTCAAGGACCTGTCTGAGGGCAAGGGTATCTCCTATTTCCGTATCGGGGGACGGCACTGCTATATCTATCTGACTGCCGTTTTCGTCCGTACTGTCAGTAAGTGAAACAGGGGGCATACTCACCGCAAGTGCCTCGGCTATGGTACACTCATCCGTGTCAAGCTGACGGCTGAGTTCACTTATAGTAGGCTCACGCCCTAACTTTTTTGACATTTCCTCTCTTGTCCGGACTGTTTTAAGGGAAAGCTCTTTCAGACTGCGGCTGACCTTTACCGCTCCTCCGTCACGGAAAAGCCGCTTTATCTCTCCCAGTATGACTGGTACGGCATAGGTCGAAAACTTAACTCCCCTCTCGCTGTCAAAAGCCTCGGCGGCTTTAAGCAGACCGATACAGCCGGCAGAATACAAGTCGTCATATTCTATCCCTCTTCCTCTGAAACGGTTGGCGCAGAGATGGACAAGTCCGAGATTTTCCTCCGGCAGCGGCTTACTCATCTTTTCCACCGATTTTCTTGCGCATTGTCACGACTGTCCCCTTACCCACTTCACTGCGCACAGAAAGGCTGTCCATAAACGATTCCATGACCGCAAAACCCAGCCCTGCCCTCTCCTCAAAGGGTGCAGACGTATAAAGAGGTTCCATAGCCTGTTTTACATCAGCAATGCCGCAGCCTTTGTCTTTTATTCTTATGTACAGTTCGTTTCCGGAAAGTATCCTTGCAGTTATCTCTACTACCCCCTGCGTTCCTCTGTATGCGTGGACTATACAGTTTGTAACCGCCTCCGAAACAGCCGTCCTGATATCCGCTATATCCTCAACGCAGGGGTCGCACAGCGCCGCAAACGCTGACACGGCAGTTCTTGCAAAGCCTTCGTTTTCAGACTTGCTTGCAAAACTTATCTTCATTTCATTTTCTGTTTTCATTTTTTACATACTCCTTCTTCTCCGCTGCTTATCTCCGCCAGCCGGTCTATGCCGGACAATCTCATAACCTTCTTTATATGTGACGGTGGATTTCTTACGATAACCTTTCCGCTTAATTCCTGCATAAGCTTACAGCGTCCCATAACAAGCCCGACTCCGGAACTGTCCATAAATCCCACATCTGAAAAATCCAGTATAAGCTCCTGCGGCTGTTTTTCTCTTACAGCGTAATCGATTTCGTTTCTGATACCCCTGGCGCTGTGGTGATCTATTTCTCCTGACAATACTGCAACGGTGCGGTTTTCTTCTTCCAGTATTTTTACAGACATTCTTATCTCTCCTTTATTCTTATTGTTTTTATTCTAATATATATTGTGCGATTTTTTTGTCACTTGCTGTTGCCTGAAAAACAATTTTTTCTGAAAACGTTTAACGACCGTATCTGCCATATTTAAAACGTTTAAAATGATGATTGTTTTAACCATTTGCAGCGTTTTTCACTGTTTTATTGTAAATAGAATTTAATATTATTGCATTTTATACAACGAAAACGGTTTCGCTGTAGTGAAAAAGCAGAATAAAAAAGAAATTTTCCCCAAATTATTGACATTAAAACGTTTTAGTGGTATCATATAGTCACAGGAACAACACAGAGTGTTCCAAACGAAAATCAAATAATATTAAGGGCAAACCTGCTGAAAGGCAGGGACGCAAAGCTTAGGGTCTAACCCGTTTGAAAAAACGGTATGGCAGCCAGTTGCTGACACTTGTAATTTTATTACAACTGTTATTATGAGCTGAAAACAGCGGCGTCTTTTTGCTAAAGAAAAAGACGCCGTTTTTGTTTTATACAGATAATAATAACATGTCAGGAGGAAAAAGTTAAGGAGTGTTATTATTATGAGAAGAGCAGTTAATTTCAAGAGAATGATCGCAGTTATTTCATCAGTTATTATGATGGTTACAACATTAGCAGGCATGACAGCAGAAGCAATGACTTATGCCACACTGACATACCTCGCAGGAGATGTTGACAATCTCGTTGGTGCAACAGAAGTAAGCTTTGAAAAGATCATCAATACAACATTTGATGCAGCTGCTTCTTCCAGATTTTCAAGAAAAGGCTATTACCTCAAGTCATGGTACGTTCCTTCAACAGGCGAAACAGTAAGAACTGGTGCACAGTACGTTATGCCTTCTCACGACATCACATTCGTTGCAAACTGGGAACCTCAGACATACTCAGTTACATTCACAGGCAAGGGCGGCAAAACAGCTGACGGCAGTGCAAACTTCTACGTTGACGCTACATACGGCACAGCAATGACTCTTCCTGAAAACCAGTTCATCTATGACGGTTACACATTCGCAGGCTGGAAATACAACGGCGTTACATATAATGCAGGCGATAAATTCGAGATTCCTGCAATCCTCTCAACAGCAAAAATCGTTCTTTCAGCAGTCTGGGTAACAGGTTCATCAAGCACAACAACAACTCCGGCTACAACAACTACAACTACAACAACTACAACTACAACAACTACTACAACCACTACCTCAGCTACATCTGCAGAAACAACAACTACTACAACTACAACATCAGCACCAGCTTCAGCTTCACTGCCATCATCAGTATCTTACGCAGCAGGCGAAGCAGTTGTAAAGACATTTGAAATCGGCGCAAAGCTCAATTACACAGATGACTCACTGAAAATGTACAACATTTCTCTTAATGAAATCCTCAGCGAAGGAACAATCGACAAGTTTGAAATCAATCTTCGTTCAACAATGGGAACTATTAACACATTTATCGCAGGTGTCGGCGCAGTTGTTGACGGCGAATGGTATCAGGTTGATTATAACGAATATATCAGCTCACCAACATATACAATCGATTTCGCAGATCAGGAAATCTGCAACAAATTAAGCGGCGGCAGCGTACAGGTTGGCTACTGGTGGGGCACAACAGTTCCTCTTTACATTGATTCAGTAACAGTTACATACAAGCCGCAGGAAATCACAACAACACCTGAAACAACAACTACTACAACTACAACTACTACAACAATGCCAGAAACAACAACTACTACAACCACAACAATGCCGGAAACAACAACTACTACAACTACAACAATGCCTGAAACAACAACTACTACAACTACTACAACTTTAAATGACTCACAGTATTCAAAGGTTGTTGAATTAAACAGAACAATTGCCAAGAATGAACCACTTACAATCGCAGCAGACGAAATCGTATCAGCAAATCAGATAGTTGAAAGCATTCAGCTTACATTCAGTGTTAACGGACAGACTGTAAATGATTATTCACTCACAGTTGGTATATCAGGAAACAACAACAGCAGCTGGGATCAGTTCGATTACAACGGTAACTGCAATTCAGAAACTCTTACAATCGGCGCTTCACTTCCTGAAGAATCACAGGCTTACTTCACAAACAGCAACTTCCTTACAGTTGGTTACTGGTGGGGCACTGCTGACAGCATCACACTGGAATCTGTAAAGGTTAATTACAGAATCGACAATGGCGACTTCAATCACGACGGTATCGTTGACAGCAGCGATGCAGAAGCACTCAAAAAGTTTATGGTTGGCGTAAGCGTTGATGGTTTTGATCTCGACGGCGAATCTGCTGACGTAAACGGCGACGGCGTTGTTAACGTATTCGATTATATGTCTCTTTCAAAAATGATCTGATAATAAATAAAAAATAATATTGGTACTTCCTTAACAAAAACCGGACTGCATGAGTTTACGCAGTCCGGTTTTATTTGTGGTATGACCTTAAGGCATTACCTGTTTTCTCTGTCTTGACTTTAAAATAATGATATACATCAGAAGAGCATAAACTATCGCAAATGCAAGCCAGCCCAAAAGTCCGGCGGCTGTTTTTTCGCTTATTATACTGCCGTTTTCATAGTATATCCTGCTTTTGAATTTCACTCCGCTGCTTTCAGCATAATATTCAGCAATGGAATCTGATATTCCGGTTATTGTAACATTATCTGAAATGCCGCTGTCAGAAAAGCCTATGGCATACTGCCCTATCGACAAAAGGCTTTCAGGAAGATTTATTTTTTCAAGTTCTGTGCAGTTGTAAAAGGAGTACGGCTCAATAGTTTTGAGTTTTCCGCTTAATTTCACATTAGCAAGCCCCGTACACCCTGCAAAGCTGTACGCACCGATATCCGTTACGCTTACTGGAAAATCAAACTTCTCAATACTCCGGCAGCCGAAAAAAGCGTAGTCTTCCACAGAACTTATATTTGTGTTAAGGCTTACATTTTTCAGGCTTTCACAGCCGTAAAATGCCCCCTCCGGAACGTAAGAAACTTTTGCATTTATTCCGGCAGTTTCAAGAGAAGTGCATTCAAAAAATGCGTAATTGCCAATTTTTGAAACACTTTCCGGAATGACTATTTCTTTTAGCGTACTGCACTTGTAAAATGCATTTTCCCTGATTTCGGTTACCGGCTTTCCTTCAATCTGCGACGGAAGTTCAATAACCTCCGGACTTCCTTTATAACCGGTAATAACTGCCTCGTTTCCAGATACAATATATGTAAGAGAGCCGCAGTAATCAAGTGCGTGAGAGCCGAAACCGTTTCCGGACATCATAACGGCAGCAGCAATTGCCGGGACGATAAATTTTAATTTTTTCATTTTGTCCTCCTTAATGTAATAATTCTGTAATATTTATTCTATACTCATTCGGTGTTGTTTGTAAATACGTTTGTAACAGGTTTTCATCGTATTTTCTCGACAAATGCGGCTGTTTATTTGTTAAATCCGGACTGATTATTTCGCAAATAATATTAAATCAAAACTTTATAATAAAAATTGAAGTATTGACAAATATTATAAAGTCTGCTAAACTTTTAAAGTATGACTTTCTGACGGGAAATAGCATGTTACTGCGTTTCCCAGTGAAAAAATATTGTTATTGGAGAATATTGCTATGAAAAAAATAAAACTGGCTGCGGCTGTTCTGGCACTGACTCTGTGCCTTACCGGTTGTGCAAACAGCGAGCCTATAGGACAATCTGAAATACCGGAATCATCTGCCGTTACAGAAGAAACAGCGACGAGCGGAACTTCCGAAAAAGAAAATATTTCTGAAAGCAGTACTGCCATAAATCCACTCACCGGTGAAAGCGGATTTAATGAAAAGGCAGTCGGCAAAAGACCGGTTGCGGTTATGGTAAGCAATGTAAAGGCGGCACTGCCGCAGTACGGCGTTGACGAAGCGGATATAATCTACGAACTGCCTGTTGAGGGCGGTATTACAAGGCTTATGGCTGTGTATGCCGATTACACCAATGTGCCTGACGTCTGCTCAGTACGCAGCTGCCGTTACTACTACCCTATCCTTGCTTACGGCATGGACGCAATTTACTGCCACTGGGGTACCGACAAAACTATCGCCCTTGATACCCTTAATTATCTTGACATTGACCGTTTTGACGGCAACGACGGAAGTCTTGGCTATGGTACAGTTTTTGTCCGTGATGAATACAGGGAGCAGTATTACGATACCGAACACACCGGCTGTCTGAAAGGCTCTGAACTTGCAGATGCAATTGAGGAAATGGACTACCGCACAGAGATAAACGAAACCAATGAAAACGGTGCTTTCAGATTTAATTCACCTGATTCTCCGAATGTTCCGGAGGGAGAGGACTGCCTGACTGCTGAACTCAACTTTTCAACGGAATATTACAGCACCTTTGAATATGACGAGGAAAGCGGCGTTTATCTCAAATACCATTCAGGTGCTCCTCATAATGACGGAGTAACAGGAAATCAGCTTTCATTCACCAATGTTTTTGTGCTTGAAACCTATGTTTCCACAAGAGATGACGGAAAGCTTATGGACGTTGGACTGGACAGTGGAAGCGGCTGGTACATTTCAATGGGAAAAGCCCAGCCGGTCACATGGTCGAAATATTCCGACAGCGACCCTGTAAAGATTTATGACGAATCGGGAGAGGAGATATCAGTCAATGCCGGAAAAAGCTATATAGGCTTTATCGACGGTGAGGATGTGGAAATAACGGCTGAATAAAAGAATACCGTACAAATTCTGACTGACAGATTTGTGCGGTATTTCAGTTTGTCAAAAAAGCTAATTTCAAAACATCAGGGGACGCCCTCTCTTGCAGGGCGTCCCCTCTTGAAAATCAAAGATTTTCAATTCACCCCTTGCGGAGCGCTTCTAAGGCAAGGAATTTCGCCCTCTGCGGAGGGCGACAAGGGGGCTTTGCCCCCATTGACCCCCACAGCCTTTGAAAAGGCTGGCGAAACTTTTATTTCGCCGTTCGGCGGGCATAACTTGACTTTTCCAACAGTCTGGAATACCGTACAAATTCTGACCTACAGATTTGTGCGGTATTTATTTTAGGTATTTTAAAACAGATAATTTCACTTTTTATCTTGATTTTTTATTGAAAATGTTGTATAATAAAGAAACTAAGGTGTCAGCCGCTGAATTTGCGGGATTAAGCCAATCAATTTGAACAGGAGTAAAAATATGGTAAAAGATATTATAGAGGAAATCAAAAAGGGACTTACCGGCGATCCGGAAAAGGATATTCGCTATCTTCAGGAACAGGGCATGAAGTACAGAAGTGCTCCGGAAGCTTCGGAAATACTGAAAATTCTTAGTGATATGTCCTTCGACCTTCTGCCGGAAGACAAAAAAAAGCAGCTTAAAACCATGATGTTTATAGGTAACAAGCGCCTTGACCAGGTTTACAATGATGTGAATACCTGCGTTAAAAACAAGGACATTGACGGTGCAATAAGCCTGCTTGCTGAAATTGAGAAAAGAGCAGACCAGTACTTCGCACCTGACAGTACTCCGAACAACTTCTCTTTCAGAAACAGACTGGAAGAATACATATATGCTAATCTTTACAAGCCTGAAAATAAATACATCAGAACTCCTTTCGATTTCTGCCAGTATTTTTCCGCTTACGGATACCTGCTTGTAGAAAAGGGCAAACCGCAGGAGGCTGTTGAAAAGCTTGAAAAGGCTATAGCATACAATCCAGCAAACGTTGAACCGAGATTTGAGCTTGCTGAAGTCTATAAGCTTACAAAACAGCCTGAAAAGCTTCTTGAATGTACCCGTGAAACTCTGAAAATCTCAACAACGCCTGTACACATTGCAAGATGCTATACAAACCTTGGATATTACGCCATTGAAATAAAGGATTACGACAGCGCAGTGGCTTTCTATTATGAAAGTGTTGTTTACCAGAACAATCCTGCTGTAAGCGGTGAACTCCAGCACATCAGAGCAGTCACCGGAAAGGATATCACTCCGCCCACAAAAGAGGATATTCTTGCTGCATTTGAAAAATATGGTGTCAAGAACGGTCCTGACCAGGACGTAGTAAACATTGCATATTCTCTCGGCAGCTACTGCATAGAGCACGATGCTCCGCCGCAGGAATCAATGTTCTATATGCAGGTAGTTTACGGTCTTACCCGTGACGAAAAGGTAAAGGAAAAAATTGATATGCTCAATGCACAGATTGCCGCAAAGAATTTAGCACAGGAATCAAAGAACAAATCATAAAAAATATAACCTCCTATGGAAACCATAGGAGGTTTTTTGTGACCAGACCGATAAGCCGGGTTCTGTCGTGTGCGGCAATTTATCTAGGCTTTGAGTCGCCCCAAAGCTCAAGCCGTCATTACTCTTAAATCCACCGAGCAGATGTTGACTTAAAAGTACCAATAGACGTTGCATCGGATAGGGTTTACACGGCAATACACTCTCATGTATTCCGGTGAGCTCTTACCTCGCCTTTCCACCCTTACCTGTGGGGAATCCCATAGGCGGTATATTTCTGTTGCACTTGCCCTGAAGTCGCCTTCGGCTGCCGTTAGCAGTTATCCTGCTCTGTGATGCCCGGACTTTCCTCGTAAACTAAAACGTTCCCGCTGCCGCATAGTCTGCTCAAATCTATTTTATCGCATTTTCAGCTTTTTGTCAACCGGAATGTCTGAACGCATACCAAATCTTTTTTCAGTCACAGACCGGGACGTCGTGGACGCCGTCCCCTACAATATTTGGCATATATGCCAAATTTCTGCACATACAATTGTGCAAAATGCCATGTTTCAAAGATACATTGATATAAAAGCGCAATTTTTTTCTTAATTTTCGGAGGAATATCTGTAAAAATACTTGCTTTATTAAAGTAAAAATAGTATAATAGTTAATACTGAGGGTTTTCTCTTCAGTAATCAAAATATGGAGGTTTTAAACAATGGCGTTTAAAAGCGAATACTTAACAAAGGTGTACGATAAGGTATGCCAGAGAAACAAGGGAGAAGAAGAATTTCTCCAGGCAGTAAGAGAGGTTCTCGAGAGCCTTGAACCTGTAGTTGCACAGAGACCGGAAATCGAAAAGAATGGTATCATCGAAAGACTCGTTGAGCCTGAAAGATTTATCCAGTTCAGAGTACCATGGGTTGACGACAACGGCAACGTTCAGGTTAACAGAGGTTTCAGAGTACAGTTCAACTCAGCTATCGGTCCTTATAAGGGCGGTCTGAGATTACATCCGACAGTTTGCGCATCTGTTATCAAGTTCTTAGGTTTTGAACAGATCTTCAAGAACAGCCTTACAGGTCTGCCGATCGGCGGCGGTAAGGGTGGTTCTGACTTCGATCCGAAGGGCAAGTCAGACAATGAAGTTATGAGATTCTGCCAGAGCTTCATGACAGAGCTTTCAAAGCACATTGGTGCTGATACAGACGTTCCAGCCGGCGATATCGGCGTTGGAGCAAGAGAAATCGGTTATATGTTCGGTCAGTACAAGAGACTCAGAAATGAGTTCACAGGCGTTCTGACAGGCAAGGGACTTTCATACGGCGGTTCACTTGCAAGAACAGAGGCAACAGGCTATGGTCTTTGCTACTTCACAGACGAAATGATCAAGTGCATGAAGAACGAAAGCTTCAAGGGCAAGACCGTTGTTATTTCCGGTTCAGGTAACGTTGCTATTTACGCTACACAGAAGGCAACTGAGCTTGGCGGCAAGATTGTTGCACTTTCTGACTCAAACGGCTACATCTACGATCCAAACGGCATCAACCTCGATGTTGTTAAGCAGATCAAGGAAGTTGAAAGAGGAAGAATCAAGGAATATGTTGACAGAGTTCAGGGCGCTACATACACAGAGGGCTGCAAGGGTATCTGGACAATCAAGTGCGATATCGCTCTTCCATGCGCTACACAGAACGAGCTTGACGGCGAATCAGCTGACGCTCTTATCAAGAACGGCGTAATGGCAGTTGCTGAGGGTGCTAACATGCCTTCAACTCCTGAGGCTATTGAAAAGTTCCAGGCAGCAGGCGTTATGTTCGGTCCTGCAATGGCTGCTAACGCAGGCGGTGTTGCTACTTCTGCTCTTGAAATGTCACAGAACTCAGAAAGACTTTCATGGACATTCGAGGAAGTTGACGCTAAGCTCAAGAACATCATGGTAAACATTTTCCACAACTCATACAATGCTGCTGAAAAGTACGGCATGAAGGGCAACCTGGTTGCAGGTGCTAACATCGCTGGTTTCGACAAGGTAGCTGACGCTATGATGTGGCAGGGCGTTGCTTACTAATAAGCATTGTCTGCATTAAGATAAGTTTTAAAGTCACTTCCGGTACTTGCTGCCGGGAGTGATTATTATTATATTGCCTTGCACATACGCTTACTTCGTAAGCTCCGTGCATATCGGCTGATAGTAAACTAAAAAATATTTTTAGTTTACTATAGTAGGAGGAGTTTTATATGAGATTAGACGGATTCGGACTATTTGTAAACGATATGGCAGCTATGATTCGTTTCTACAGGGACGTGCTCGGCTTTGAAATCAGGGAAAATGAAGATACCTCAAATGTGTATCTGGTGAAAGACGGTACACTGTTTCTGCTTTACGGAAGAAAAGACTTTGAAGATATGACAAGCCGGAAATATGAATATGTGAAGGGCTTAAACGGTCATACGGAAATTGCTCTTTATGTGGATACATTTGAGGAAGTTGACAAAGAGTATAACGCTGCTGTCAGCAAAGGCGCAGTTCCGGTACTTGAACCAACAACAGAGCCATGGGGGCAGAGAACCTGCTATATTGCAGACCCTGAGGGAAACCTGATAGAAATTGGTTCGTTTAACAAGCCGTTTGAGAGGTGAAAATTTTAATTGTAAACTGTATGGGACGTTTTTGCATAAACTCTCCAAAACTGACCATAAAACCCAACGTATTCTTGTACAATATCTGAAATTTCAAAAAATCACTTGAAAAAGGTGATTTTTTTTGTTATAATGGAAAATGTATAAATGTATGCTGAATACTTTCAGGATATTGGGGGAATGATAGCTATGACTGTTAGAGAACAAACGGAAATTCTTGAGCTGACAACGCTCAGTCCCTACGCCTGTACGTCTTCCGGCAACGGAAAACGTGTCAGATACGAAGAAAAGTGTCCATACAGAACAGAGTTTCAGCGTGACAGGGACAGAATCCTCCACTGCAATTCTTTCAGACGCTTAAAGCGTAAAACACAGGTTTTTCTCTCCCCTGTCGGCGATCATTACAGAACCCGCCTTACTCATACTCTTGAAGTATCACAAATCGCAAGGACTATTGCCCGTGCCCTGCGCCTTAATGAGGACCTGACAGAGGCAATCGCTCTCGGACACGATTTAGGGCACTCCCCTTTCGGTCACTCCGGTGAAGCAATCCTTGACGAAATCTGCCCACATGGCTACAAGCACTATCTGCAAAGCGTGAGAGTTGTGGACTATATCGAAAAGGACGGAGAGGGGCTGAATCTTACATATGAGGTCAAAAACGGTATTGCCTGTCATTCTTCGGAATCTCATGCGGCAACCGCAGAGGGCAATGTTGTAAGACTGTCCGACAAGATTGCATACATAAATCACGACATCGAGGACGCAGTACGGGCTGGAATACTGAAAAATTCTGATTTGCCGGAATATCCGGTAAAGGTTCTTGGAAAAACAAAGTCCGAGAGGATAACAACTCTCATAAGTTCCATTGTTGAAAATGGTGCTGACGAGATACGCATGACAAGTGAAGTCAAGAAAGCCCATGACGAGTTGCGTTCATTTATGTTTGAACACGTTTATCTTCATTCTGCGGCAAAAAATGAGGAAAAAAAAGCTAAACATCTTGTGGAAAAGCTTTACGAGTACTTTAAAAAACACCCCGAAAAACTCCCTGAAGAATACATAAAAATTCTCCGCAGGTTTGACTGCGACAGGGCAGTATGCGATTATATATCCGGCATGAGCGACGGTTATGCAGTTGACCTTTTTAATGAACTGTTTGTACCGCATTTCTGGAAGTAGGTGAAAAAATGCCGCTCCCCGAAGAATTTTTATATCAGCTAAAGCTTGCAAACCCCATAGATTCAGTAATCGGAAGTTATGCAAGCCTTAAAAGAAGCGGACACGACCATGTTGCATTGTGTCCGTTTCATTCCGAAAAGACGCCGTCGTTTCATGTCTATACAGATACACAGAGCTTTTACTGTTTCGGCTGCGGTGCCGGCGGTGACGTCATTACCTTTATAAAGAGGATTGAGAATCTAAGCTATATTGAGGCAGTACGCCTGCTGGCACAGAGAGGCGGTCTTGAAGTTCCGGAAAATTCGGCTGACAATTCTGCCGCAGAACTGAAAAAGCGTATTTACGCCATAAACCGTGAAACGGCAAATTATTATTTCCGGCAGCTTGTTTCCGGAACTGACAAACGTGGACTTCAGTATTTTGTCTCACGAGGTCTGAAACCGGAAACCATAAAGAAATACGGTCTGGGCTTTGCTCCCCCAAGCTGGGACGGGCTCAGAAATCATCTTCTTTCTCTGGGTTACACTGACAAGGAAATGATTGCCGCAGGGGTAAGGAGTATCAGCCGCAACGAGAAAAACGTCTATGACACTTTCAGAAATCGTGTGATATTTCCCATAATTGATTTGAGAGGAAATGTTATTGCTTTCGGCGGACGTGTTCTTGATGACAGCGTACCCAAATACCTCAACACCAGCGATACTGCGGTGTTCAAGAAAAGCCGGAATCTGTTTTCCCTTAACTTTGCCAAAAATTCGCCTGTAAAAAAGCTGATTCTTGCGGAAGGGTATATGGACGTTATTTCCATAAATCAGGCAGGATTTGAAAACGTGGTTGCAACTCTCGGCACTGCGCTAACTCCCGAACAGGCAAGAATTATGAAAACATATGCTGACGAAGTCATTATTTCCTACGACAGCGACGGCGCAGGTCAGAAAGCCACCCAGAAAGCAATAAATCTGCTGGGTGACGCAGGAATAACCACAAAAATAATCAAAATGGAGGGCGCTAAAGACCCGGACGAATACATCAAAAAATTCGGCGCACAGCGTTATAAAATGCTGCTGGACAACTCCGACGGAGCAATAAATTTTGAACTGGAAAAGTGCAAAAACGGTCTTGACCTTGACACGGAAACAGGACGTGTTGACTTTCTGAAAAGGACTGTAAGAGTGCTTTCACAGATTTCCAATGCGCTGGAACGAGATGTGTATATCTCTAAAATTGCAAAGGAAAATGATATAAACATTGATGTTCTAAGGGCACAGATAAACAGTGAAATACGCAAAAGCCACAACGTTGAAAAGAAAAAGGAGTGGCAGGCGATTCGCTCAAAGCCGTTTTATTCTGATTCCCTTGTACCGGAAAGAAGCTCGGCACTGAGAGAAGTCAAAGCAGAAGAAAGCATACTCGCCTGTATTTTCCGCAATCCGGACTTTACAGAGAAAGTCACAGCAAAGCTTTCCCCCGACTGCTTTATAACGGAATTCTACCGGCGTGTTTTTGTCAGATACTGCGAAAAAATTGCGGAAAATCAGTCATTTTCACTGTCTATGTTTTCTGATGCATTTACTGACGAAGAAATGGGAAGAATAGCCGGAATAGAGGTTAAAAGCAAGGAAGTTGCAGTAGACGAAAAGGGACTTGACGACTGTATAAAAATACTTCTGGATTATAAAAATAATCCTTTAAATAAAGATAATAGTCAGCTGTCAGATGATGACCTGCTGAACATTGTAAAATCAAAAAGATAGGAGCCTGTTTATACAGGATCTAAAATAAAAAGCCGGAGTTATCGGCTTGGAATGGAGCGTTTTTATGTTAATGGACAAAAAAACAACTATTGAAAACCTTATCGAAAAAGGAAAAGCAAGCGGCAAGCTTTCAACCAAGGAGATAACCGACGCACTGGAAGAGCTTGATTTTGACGTGGACCAGATGGACACGTTTTATGATAACTGTGCAAGCAATAATATTGAAATAGTTGACGATTTTTCAACTGATACTGACCTGAAAATCGGTCTTGATTCAGCAATGGGCGACGACCTTGAAATGGCACTTTCAACAGAGGGTATTGCCATTGACGACCCTGTTAAAATCTACCTGAAAGAAATCGGACGTGTTCCCCTGCTTAGTGCAGAAGAGGAAATCGAACTTGCCCAGAGAATGACACAGGGCGATTCATACGCTAAAAAGCGTCTTTCTGAAGCAAACCTCCGTCTTGTTGTAAGTATCGCAAAAAAATATGTGGGCAGAGGTATGCAGTTCCTCGACCTTATTCAGGAGGGCAACCTCGGTCTTATCAAGGCTGTTGAAAAGTTTGACTACACAAAGGGATTCAAGTTCTCAACCTACGCTACATGGTGGATTCGTCAGGCTATCACAAGAGCCATTGCAGACCAGGCAAGAACTATCAGAATTCCGGTACACATGGTTGAAACAATCACAAAGGTTAAAAAGGTTTCAAGCCAGCTGCTCCACGAAAACGGTCATGACCCGACAGCAGACGAAATTGCAGAAAAACTGGATATGCCTGTTGAGAGGGTAAGAGAAATTATGCGAATTGCGCAGGATCCTGTTTCACTGGAAACACCTATCGGCGAGGAAGAGGACAGCCACCTCGGCGACTTCATTCCGGACGACGACGCTCCGGCACCGGCAGAGGCTGCGTCACTTATACTGCTGAAAGAGCAGCTTAACGACGTACTTTCAACCCTTACTGACAGAGAGGCAAAGGTATTAAAGCTGCGTTTTGGTCTGGAGGACGGACGTTCAAGAACTCTTGAAGAAGTGGGCAAGGAATTTGACGTTACAAGAGAGCGTATCAGACAGATTGAGGCAAAGGCACTCAGAAAACTCAGACACCCCAGCAGAAGTAAAAAAGTCAAAGATTTCCTTGACTAATCTTTGACTACATAAAAGAACCTGTCTTCATAAGCGTATGCGTACACATCTCTTATGAAAACAGGTCATGATTTAAGCGGAACAGGATTCAATTCCTGCTCCGCTTTTTTATTTATATAAATTTTTCTACACACATTAATTTTCATAAAAATAGACTTCTTTATCTGTAACATAAATTGACACAATATATCCGTTCTCAGTATCAAAATAAGCTTTTATTTCTCTGCCGTCTTCTGATGTGTAACTGAGCATATAATTTGCTTCCAGTATGAAAGTATCTGGTGAACCGTCAGCCGGATTTTCAGTTGATATTTTTTTATTTCCTGCAATATCTGAAACCTCTGCATTTAACTTACTGTAAACATCAGATTTCACACATTCGCTGATATCCAGTTCTTCCGAACCGCAGTGCAGTAAAGGAACAGAATTCGTATATTCAGAATTGGAACTGAACGCTTCAAAAAGGAAATACTTTCCGTAATATTTTCCGTAGAATACAACATCATTATAGTTATAATATCCGTAAGTACCCAGATAAAGAGAACCTTCGATGTCATACTTTTCAAAATCTGCCAAAACTTCCTGTGTTTCCTCTGCTGTATATATCTTTCTGTAATCAAAGCTGTTCTCATCAAGATTTATCGCACAGCCTATAAGGTCAGCAACATTAGTTGTGTCGGGGTTGGCAATATAAAGCGTTACCTCCTCGCCCTCTTCCACTGCTGTATACTGATACGGTGAGAAATGGCTGACATACAGGTCATTGCTGTCGGGGTCAACACCTTCCACATATTCAAGCTTGACTTTCAGCCCCATTTTTTCAAGTATTTCCTTTGCGCTGTCAAGAGGATAATTATAAAGAGCCGGCATCATTCTTGCGTAAACTCTCAGTTCGACATCTGTACCGCTGGCGACAGCTGTTCCCGGCTGCGGATACGTTTCAAACACATTATTAAATTCAAAATCAATATCCGTCGGTGCCTCATAATATCTTGAACTTACTTTCAGTCCGGCTGCCTCAATTGCTTCCTGCGCCTCCTGTACAGACATTCCTGTTACATCGGGAACGATCACAGTCTTTGGATAGCCTTTGTACGGCGAATAAACTGTTTCGTTCCAGTAGCTTCGGGAGGAGTGTTCAACAGAGTAGGTCACATCTTCACCGTTTTCGTCAACATAGAACTCAATATTCTCCCAGTTTCCGTCATAGCAGAGTACTGATTCTATTATCTCGAAAACTATCTGAGGAGAATCCTGGGAATTTTTAAAAAGGCAATAACAGTTGCTTATTGTATAATCGCTCTCAGACTCCCCGGCTTTTTCAAATTCGTCAATTTTCTGCTGACCAAGCGCAATTATTTTTTCCTTTGATTCATCGCTGTTTACTCTTTCAAGTGCAGACTGAATCATATCCTCTGTTACATTTTCAAATTCTGCCTTTGATTTTGTTATGCTGACAATATTGTCCGGCTCAACCCCCTCGCCGTCATAGCCTATAATAAATTCATAATTTGTCATGGCAAAGTCGACTTCCGTAAATTCATTGTCGCTTTTAGCAGTATAATCCACCACATAAACATATCTGCGGTAATTATTGTTTTCACTCTCCTGATATGCTGTATCATCAAGGAGATATGCAGGAGTCATTCCTTGCAGATATACATAATCACCTAAAATTTCCATTTCAGTATATACATGACTTTTCTCGCTTTCAAGGAATTCGAGAAATTCTGCCTTTGCAGCCTCAAATTCCATTGCCTGCTTTTCCCTGTTGGCAGCTTCCAGTTCCTGCTGCATTTTAAGTTTTTCTTCCTCTTCCAGCTGTTTTTCAGCTTCCTGTGCTTCCAGTTCCTTTTGCAGTTCATTCATATCCGAATCAATATCCGCTGCACTGCTCATGCTGGTCCTCGCCTTGAATTCAGACATATTCACCTGCGATTTATTAAAAATCACAAGCTTTGCCACCATTCCCACATTCAGACAAAGCAGAAGTGCAATCATAACAGGCACGAAAACAGGACGCTTTATAACTGTCACAACATCATTTTCCTCAGCCGCTTTAAGAATCTGTTCTTTCAGGCAGTCGTCCGGCTTGATTCCGTCAATGCTCCGGTACAAATCCATTTTTTTCATCACTGTTCGCCTCCATTTCTATTTTCAGCTTTTTCCTTGCTCTTGAAAGCCTTGAAGTAACACTGTTTTCGCCGATTTTGAGTATCTTTGCAATTTCGCTGACAGAATAGCCCTCATAGTAATAAAGTTCCAGCACTACTCTATTTTTCGGCGAAAGCTCAAACAAGTCAATAAGCCTCACTGCGTCCTCAATGGCTCCCGTTGATATCTCTGCCGTTTCTTCCAGTCCGACAGTATTTTTCTGCCAGAAACTCTTCTGAAAGTCCTTGCAGCAGTTGACCGCCACTCTTATAAGCCATGCCTTTTCAGCATCAGAGTCGGAAAACTCCGGTGACTTGTAGTAAAGCTTTATAAAAGTGTTCTGCAGGGCGTCCTCTGCATCCTGCTTATTCCCCAGCCGCAGAATGCATATTCGGTAAAGCATGGGGGAATACTTATCATACTTTTCCGAAAAATCTTCCTTTGAAAGCCGTGGTTTGTTCTTCATTTTCATCCCTCCGTTTCCGGCGTTCAGACCGGTATTTTTATCTTTCTGTAAATAAAACGAATGAAAGTTTAAAAATACTGCATAAAAATAAATTTTTTTGAAAAAAATTTCAGCGTAACAACTGTAAAAAAAGGGCGACCAATGGTCGCCCGAATATTTGAAAATCCTGATTAATCAAATTTATTCATAACAGCAAAGCGCAACAATCGTTATATTATCCTTACTGCCCTTTTCAATTGCAAGCTTTACAAGTTTTTGCAGTCTTTTTGTTAGATTAGACGGGAGTGCCAGAATATCCTCCATCTCTGTACAGGTCACATAGTCCGAAAGACCGTCGGAGCAAATCAGTATCACATCACCGTATTTCATTATCTCGTGCATATTTTTTATATCCGGCTTTGGCATTGCTGAATTATTTCCCATAACCGGAAAAATTATATTTCTGTGAACATGGCTTTTCTTTTCAGCCTCGGTTATAGTCCCCTCTTCATAGAGAAGCTGAACCAGTGACTGGTCTCTCGAAATCTGCTTTATATCGCCCTTTCTGTAACGGTACATTCTTGAATCCCCGACATTTATAGTGTGGATAACATCGTTTTCATCAATTGCAACTGCGCAAAGAGTTGCCTGCATATTCTGCTTGGACTTGTCCTGTGCGCTTAAAGCTTTCAGTTTGCTGTGAATATTGAGAATTTCCTTTTTAAGATTGGTTTTTGAGTTAAAGGGTACATCTTTAAGCAGTTCAAGGCACTTGCAAGACGCAACTTCCCCGCACTTTTCTCCGGAAACACCGTCCGACACAGCTGCAATAAAGGGGGCAGATATCATAGTATTTATATTGCCGGAGGTCATAACTTTTTTCCCGATAAGATATGCGTCCTCGTTATGATCCATTATTCCGTTGTCAGTAATACCGCAGCAATAATACATTTAAACCTCACCATTTTACGTTGAATTACCGGATTTAAGGCAATACTGTCATTGGGCATTGTTGCCTTAATCACTATTACACATAATTATACAATAAGGGTATTAAAATTTCAACTGTATTTTCATATCAATACGTTACAAGTTGGTGACAATATGCAAAAAAATTGTATTATACCGTAAAAACAGCACGAAAAAACCGCCGGACTGCTCCGACGGCTTTAAACGTTGTTTCGTCAATAATTACTTAACGATATATTTAGCAAGATCCTTTTCAAAATCACCAGGTTCGTCAGTGTGTGCCTTAAGCTCGATAGGCTTTGAAAGGTCGAGGCTGAAGATACCCATGATTGACTTGGCGTCAACTGCATATCTGCCTGAAACGAGGTCAACATCGAAGTCATACTTCATTACCATATTAACGAAATCTTTTACATCATTGATAGCTGCCAGAGAAATTTTGTAGTTTACCATAACAATACCTCCTTGAAATTCTTAAAACCACATATTTTACTTTCTGCGGTATCGGGATTATTATTCCCTTCCGCTGACTATATAATACCACTTGCGGCTTTTAAAGTCAATATGATTGCATAATTTTCGTAAATTTAGTATAATGAATAGGCAGGCAGATAAGTTATTTTTATTTAAGTTGATAATTTGTGGGCTTTATACAATAAACAATGTTTAATTTTGTAACATATACACATAAAAAGGAGATTAAAATGAAAGCATACTTTGAAAGCTTCGGCTGCAAAGTCAATCAGTATGAAACTGAAAGCATAAAAGCTGATTTTTCAGCTAACGGATACTATATAACGCAAAATCCGCAGGAAGCTGACGTTATCGTCATAAATTCATGCACTGTTACTGCCTCCGGTGACAGCAAGTCCCTGTACTCTCTGCGAAAACTCAGAAAGACCAGTCCCAATGCGGTGACTGTCCTGACAGGCTGTATGCCCCAGGCCGCACCGGAAACAGCGGAGAAAATTCCAGAGGCAGATATAGTGACCGGTACAAAGGAAAGAGGAAAAATTCTCTCCCTTGTTACCGCCTTTCTTGAGGAGCGCAAGCGTGTTGTGAGCATTTCCCAGTACGGGAAAGAGGACGAATTCGAAAGAACTGTCTGCGGAGATTTCGGCGATAAGACAAGGGCGTTTGTAAAAATACAGGACGGCTGTAATCAGTTCTGCTCCTACTGCATCATTCCCTACGCAAGAGGACGCTGCCGTTCAAAACCCCTTGACACTCTCAGAGAGGAAATTGCGGCACTGGCAGAAAGTGGTCACAAAGAAATCGTGCTTGTGGGCATAAACCTTGCTTTTTATGGCAAGGAACTGGGGTTAAGGCTTGCTGACGCAGTTGAGGAGTGCTGTAAGATAGAGGGAGTGGAGCGTATAAGGCTTGGTTCTCTTGAACCTGAAGTTATCACAGATGAAGACCTGCTCCGACTTTCCAGACTGCCCCAGTTCTGTCCGCAGTTTCACCTTTCCCTGCAAAGCGGCTGTGACAGAACGCTTCACAATATGAACAGGCACTACAACACCGCTGAATACATGGGCATTGTAAACAGGATTCGTTCCGTCTTTCCGGACTGCTCCATAACCACCGATATTATGGTGGGTTTTCCGGAGGAGAGCGATGAGGACTTTGAACAGTCGCTGGAATTTGTCAGAGCGGTGGGATTTGCGAAAATACACGTTTTCCAGTACTCGCCGAGAAATGGCACTCCTGCCGCAAACCGTCCGCAGATATCCAAAGCGGTAAAGCATGAACGTGCGGACAGAATGAAAGCCCTTGCCGCAGAATTGCAGAAAGAGTATCTGAAAAAACAGGTAGGGAGGACTGTTCCTGTGCTGTTTGAGCGTGAAAGCTCCCCCGAATTTCACCAGGGATATGCACCGGATTACACATTAATAAAAATTCCTGCAAAAAAATGCGAAAAAAGTTTGCGCAGAACGATTTTTTGTGTTAAAATAGAAGAGAGTAATATTGACTGCTGTATCGGACACATCGTTAATCCCGACACAGAGGTTTGATAATAGGGCATTGCCGCAGAAATGCCGTTTTTAAACTAACTTTTTTTACTGCGGAGAATGGAGCAAACAATGTCTGTATTCCGAATTTATGTGGAAAAGAAACCGGAATTTGCCGTTGAGGCAAAATCTGTTATGAGCGACGTTCAGACAGCGCTCAGACTGAATCTTAACAATGTAAGAATCTTAAACCGCTATGACGCTGATAATTTAAGCGAGGAAGATTTTGAAATGTCTGTCAACACCGTCTTTTCAGAACCGGCAGTTGACGTGACCTATAAGGAAATGCCTGTACTGATAAACAACGAAAGGGTTTTCGCTGTTGAATATCTTCCGGGACAGTTTGACCAGCGTGCAGACAGCTGTGAGCAGTGTATTCAGATTCTGACACAGAAAGAACGCTGCCGTGTCAAGAACGCAAGAGTTTACATCATTGACGGAAATATCACTGACGCTGAATTTGAAAAGCTGAAGTCATATCTCATTAACCCTGTTGAAAGCAGAGAGGCTTCACTTGACACAGTCAAAACTCTCGATACAAACTATGACATTCCGGAAAAGGTTGAAGTCCTCGAAAACTTTATCCGCTTAAATGACAAGGGGCTTGACGCTTTCATCAAGGAATTTGGTCTTGCTATGGACTTTGACGATATCAAGTTCTGCCAGTCATATTTCAGAGATACTGAAAAGCGTGACCCTACAATCACAGAAATCAGAATGATTGATACTTACTGGTCTGACCACTGCCGTCACACTACATTCTCAACAAACATTGAAAATGTAAAAATCGACACAGACTATATAAAGGAAACCTATGATGAGTACATCGAGGTAAGAAACGACCTGGGACGTGAGCAGAAACCTCTTACACTCATGGACCTTGCAACAATTGCCGCTAAAAAGCTTAAAGCAGACGGCAAGTTAAACGACCTTGACGAAAGCGAAGAAATCAACGCTTGTTCCGTTAAAATCAAGGTAAATGTTGACGGAAACGAAGAAGACTGGATTCTCATGTTCAAGAATGAGACTCACAACCACCCGACTGAAATTGAACCTTTCGGCGGTGCGGCAACCTGTCTTGGCGGAGCTATCAGAGACCCGCTTTCAGGACGTTCCTACGTTTATCAGGCAATGAGAGTTACCGGTGCGGCAAATCCGCTTGTACCAGTCGAGGACACTATCACAGGCAAGCTGCCTCAGAGAAAAATCACAGTGGGCGCTGCTAACGGCTACAGCTCCTACGGCAACCAGATAGGTCTTGCAACAGGTCATGTTTCTGAAATCTATCACCCGGGTTATGTTGCAAAAAGACTGGAAATCGGTGCGGTAGTAGGTGCGGCACCTGCTGAAAATATCAGACGTGAAGCCCCTGTTGCCGGAGATGTTGTGGTACTCTTAGGCGGCAAGACAGGCCGTGACGGCTGCGGCGGTGCGACAGGTTCTTCAAAGTCACACACTCTTGAATCCCTTGAACACTGCGGTGCAGAAGTTCAGAAGGGTAATCCTCCGGAAGAAAGAAAGCTCCAGAGATTATTCAGAAATCCGGACGTTACAAAGATGATTAAGCGCTGCAACGACTTCGGTGCAGGCGGTGTTTCAGTTGCTATCGGTGAGCTTACAGACGGTCTTATAATCGACCTGAATGCAGTTCCTAAAAAGTACGAGGGACTGGACGGTACTGAAATCGCAATTTCAGAATCACAGGAAAGAATGGCTGTTGTTATCGCCAAGGAGGACACTGAAAAGTTCCTCGCAGAAGCCGCAAAGGAAAACCTTGAGGCAACCGTTGTTGCAGACGTTGTGGACGAGCCAAGACTTAAAATGAACTGGAACGGCGTTACTATCGTTGACCTTTCAAGAGAGTTCTTAAACTCAAACGGTGCGCCGAAATATACAGATATCACAATTGAAAAGCCGGACACAAAGGCTATCTGTCCTTACGCAGACAATCCGGAGGGCTGGGACGCTCTTATGGCTAACCTCAATGTCTGCTCACAGAAGGGACTTGTTGAGAAGTTTGACTCCACAATCGGTGCGTCAACAGTTCTCATGCCGTTCGGCGGAAAGTATCAGCTTACTCCGACACAGGCTATGGCGGCGAAAATTCCGGTGCTCCACGGTCAGACAGACACCTGCTCTGTAATGGGCTGGGGCTATAATCCGTTTATCAGCGAAAAGAGCCCTTATCACGGTGCTATACTGGCAGTTATCGAGTCTATTGCAAAGGTAGTTGCGGCAGGCGGTAAATCAGAACACTGCTGGCTGACTTTCCAAGAATACTTTGAAAGAACACAGGGCACTCCGGAGCGCTGGGGCAAGCCGCTGGCAGCACTTCTCGGTGCGTTTAAAGCACAGCTTGAAATGGGTTGCGGAGCAATCGGCGGAAAGGACTCAATGTCCGGTACTTTCGAGAACATTGACGTTCCTCCTACACTGGTTTCATTTGCAGTTTCAACTGCTTCAAGCAGAAAGGTAGTTTCTCCGGAATTCAAGGACGCTGGTGACGTTGTAATCGTTATCAAGCCGGAATACGACGAAAACAAGCTGCCGGTATTTGACAGTGTAAAGGCTTGCTTCAAGCAGGTTGAGGAAATGATTGAAAGCGGACGTGCAAAGGCTGTATGGACTGTTTCAGGCGGCGGTATTGCTGAGGGTCTTGCAAAGATGTGTTTCGGCAACAGAATTGGCTTTGAGTTTGAGAGAAAGCTGACAGAAGAAGAACTGTTCATGCCACATTACGGCGCATTCATAATCGAACTGAACGGCATTGAAAAGGACGGCGAAACAGCAATCGGCAAGACAACAGAGGAATACAACATCTTCGGAAAGGATTACACACTTTCACTTGATTCACTCCAGAAAACATGGGAAAGCAAGCTTGAACCGGTGTTCCCATGCAGAATAAAGACTGTTCTTTCAGCTGTTGAGTCCTATGAATACGATGCTAAGAAGAGAGCGTTCCCGACAATCAAGGCGGCTAAACCTAAGATATTTATCCCTGTATTCCCGGGTACAAACTGCGAATACGATACAGCAAGAGCCTTTGAGAGAGCCGGCGGCGACCCTGAGGTAATGGTAGTAAAGAACCTGAGTGCGTCTGCAATTGAGGAGTCAGTTGACGAGGCTGTAAGAATTATTTCACAGTCACAGATTATTATGATTCCGGGCGGATTCAGCGGCGGTGACGAGCCGGAGGGAAGCGGAAAGTTCATTACTGCATTCTTCAGAAATCCAAAGGTTAAGGACGCTGTTCACGAACTGCTCAAAAAGCGTGACGGTCTTATGCTGGGTATATGCAACGGTTTCCAGGCGCTTATCAAGCTTGGTCTTGTACCGTTCGGCGAAATCACAGACATGACACAGGAATCCCCGACACTTACTTTCAACACAATCGCAAGACACCAGTCTATGATGGTTAACACAAGAATTGCGTCAAACAAGTCCCCATGGCTTGCTGACTGCAATGTAGGCGATATCCACACAATTCCGATTTCACACGGCGAGGGCAGATTCGTTGCTCCGCAGTCACTTATCGTAAAGCTTGCAAACAACGGTCAGATTGCAACACAGTACGTTGACTTGAACGACAAGCCGTCAATGGATATCAGATACAATCCAAACACATCTATGGAGGCTATCGAGGGTATCACTTCTCCGGATGGACGTATTCTCGGCAAAATGGGTCACAGCGAACGTATCGGCTACGATGTATGCAAGAACGTTGCCGGAAACAAGGATCAGAAGATTTTTGAAAACGGCGTAAGATACTTCAAATAAAAAAGTTAATTTCTGAATAACTAAAGCCTGTTCTCTGAAAATATGATGAGAACAGGCTTTATAGAAGAAGGAGGAGCAATATGAAAATTTCCACAAAGGGCAGATATGCACTGCGTATGATGCTTGATCTTGCAATGAATCAGGGAGAAGATTTTGTTTCTCTTAAAGATATAGCGGAGCGTCAGAATATTTCAAAAAAATATCTTGAACAGATAGTACCGCTTATGAACAAATCCGGAATGCTGAAAACAAACCGTGGAAATCACGGCGGCTACCGTCTTATCAAAACTCCTGACAAGTATACAGTGGGCGAAATACTGCGTGTTACCGAGGGCAGTCTTGCACCGGTTGCCTGTCTTGAATATGAGCCGATTGACTGTGAACGTGCGGGGGAATGCCTGACACTGCCGGTCTGGAAAGGTCTTTACAAGGCTGTTACCGATTATCTTGACGGCATCACACTTCAGGATATAATCGACAAAAATGCACAGTCCTACGGAAATGATTACTGCATTTAAACAGACAAAAAGTACCGCACATATTGTACGGTACTTTTTTATATGTTAAGGGAAAAATCATGCATTATCAGCACTTGCCGCAATAACCTCTGTCAGCAGATTTGACGGAAGCTGCTCGTATCTCATAAAATCAAATGTAAAGCTGCCCATACCTCTTGTGGTCTGACGGAGATACATTGTAAAGTCGTGCATTTCTCTCATAGGCACTTCCGCTGAAATTGCTGTCATACCAGTTTCAGCAGGTTCCATTCCGGAAACTCTTCCTCTGCGCTTGTTAAGCTCGCCCATTACATCACCGGTGTTTTCGTCCGGAACTAAAACGTTCAGTGTGCCGATCGGTTCAAGCATTACCGGGTCTGCATTTTTCAGTCCCTCTTTATACGCAAGCGACGCCGCAGTCTTGAACGCCATTTCTGATGAATCAACAGGATGATAGGAACCGTCCAGCAGAATAGCTTTAAGTCCCACAACAGGACAGCCGGCTAAAACGCCTTTCTTTACGCACTCCTGCAAGCCCTTTTCAACTGCCGGGAAGTAATTTTTCGGTACTGCTCCGCCGAATACCTTTTCCTCAAAAATCAGTTCGTCGCTTACGCAAGGCTCAAACTCAATCCATACATGACCATACTGTCCGTGTCCTCCGGTCTGTTTCTTATACTTGCCCTCTGCCTTGACCTTTTTGCGTATCGTTTCTCTGTACGCAACTTTCGGTACGCTAAGTTCGATATCAGCGCTGAACTTGTTTTTAAGCTTTGCAGCGGCAATTTCAAGATGCTGTTCGCCAAGTCCGCTTAAAACCTGTTCATTTGTATGTAAATCAAGGACGTAAGTCAATGTCTTATCCTCGTCAAGCAGTCGCTGCATACCGGAAGATATCTTGCTCTCATCACCCTGTGATTTTGCCTTGACAGCCATTGAGTAGCAAGGAACAGGGAAATCTATCTTTTCAAACGCAAGCTTTCTTTCCGGTGCACAAAGAGTATCGGAAGTTGACGCTGTTATCTTTACAGCTGCGGCAATATTTCCGGCTGCAACTTCTGAAACTTCAGTCTGCTGTTTGCCTTTTACGGTGTAAAGCTTGCCGATTTTTTCTGTTTCTCCGGTTGCTGAATTGTAAACCTGTGAATCAGCTTTCAGTACGCCGGACATAACACGGATATATGACATTTTACCTACAAACGGGTCTGTAACTGTCTTGAAAACAAATGCTGAAAGGGGTGCTTCCGGACTGCATTCAACCTCTGTCATATCACCGTCTGCTGTTTCGGCAACAGGTGCCGGGACTTCTTCCGGTGACGGCAGGAGAAGTGTGATTTCCTTAAGCAGCATATCGACGCCGGACAAATCAGCCGCAGAAACGCACACAACAGGAGTAATGATACCCTTGTTCATGCCGGCGTGAATACCGTCTGTCAGCTCTTTCTGAGTAAACGGCTCTCCCTCGAAGAATTTATCCATAAGCGCCTCGTCAGTTTCGGCAACAGCCTCGCTGACAGCCTCAACAAGACCGTCAATACGATAGGTCATCTTTTCGATTGCCTCCGCAGACGGAAGGTCGATTTCAACCGCCTTGCCGTTTTCGTACTTATACGCTTTCATCTCTATGAGGTTAACGTAGGAAACGATTTTTTCGTTCTCGATTACTGGTACCACAACCGGGCATACAGTCGGGCCGAAAACAGTTTTCAGTTCTGTCAGTACGTTGTAGAAGTTTGCATTTTCGTCGTCAATCTTTGTGACTGCAAACATTTTTGACTTTCCGGCTTTTTCAGCTGCCGCATAGGCTTTTTTTGTTCCTACCTTGACACCGGACTTTGCAGAAACGGTTATCATTACAGTATCAGCGGCTCTGATACCCTCTGCCATTTCTCCGGCGAAGTCGAACAGTCCCGGAGTATCTATAAGGTTAATTTTAGTATCCTCGTAATCAAAAGACGCAATTGCTGTATTGATTGAAATTTTTCTTTTTATCTCCTCTGGGTCAAAGTCGCAGATAGTTGTACCGTCAGCAGTCTTGCCTGCTCTGTCGGACGCACCGGCTTTAAACATGAGCGCATCTGCAAGTGTGGTTTTACCGGAACCGTTGTGTCCGGCAAGTGCTATGTTCTTTATTTGTTTCATTTTGAATTTCTCCTTTTAATAAAATTGTACAATAACCCGTGTTTTATTATACTACTTTTTATTGAAACTTTCAACCATCCCGGAAATTTTCTATATATTTTATCAATATTAAAGCTTAACTTTGTGCAATTTGCTATGTACGTAGATAAAAATGTACGCATATAAGTTGCTGAAAATGCTTGTTGATGAAAACGCTTAAAAATAACGGGCAACCAATGGCTGCCCGAAAATTTGAAACTGAACTTTTTATTAATACGCTTTACCCCAGTAAACCATATGCTTTGCCGGCTTTCCACAGCATACGCAGGTATCAGAAATATGCTCCTGTTCAAACGGAATACAGCGTGAGCCAACGCCTGTTTTCTCCTTAACCATATCCTCGCAAGCCTCGTCGCCGCACCACATAGCCTTTACAAAACCGTCGCCCTTTTCTTCAAGTACGCTTACAATCTCGTCCATTGTCTTGCAGGCATAGGTCTTGTTTTCACGGTTTTCAAGTGCCTTTTTGTATATACCGTCATGCACTTCCTGAAGCTTTTCTGTAACAGCTGTTTCAAGATTATCCAGCTGAACAAATGTCTTTTCTCTGTTGTGACGTGTAACAACAACGCACTGGTTATTTTCAATATCCTTAGGACCAATCTCGATTCTTACCGGAACACCCTTCATTTCATATTCCGCAAACTTCCAGCCCGGTGAATTTTCGCTGTCGTCAAGCTTAACACGGATTCCCGCAGCTTTCAGCTTTTCAAACAGTTCGTTTGCCTTGTCAAGTACGCCCTCTTTGTGCATTGCAACCGGTACGATTACCGCCTGAACCGGTGCAACAGCCGGCGGAAGTACCAGTCCGTTGTCGTCGCCGTGAGTCATGATAATTGCGCCGATAAGACGTGTTGTAACGCCCCAGCTTGTCTGGTGCGGATAAACCTTTTTGTTTTCCTTGTCAGTGTACTGAATGTCAAAAGCCTTTGCAAATCCGTCACCGAAATAGTGAGAAGTACCAGCCTGCAGAGCCTTGCCGTCATGCATAAGTGCCTCGATAGCGTATGTAGCTTCTGCTCCGGCAAATTTGTCACTGTCTGTCTTTCTGCCCTTTACAACAGGCATAGCAAGACAGTTTTCACAGAAATCAGCGTAAACATTAAGCATACGCTCTGTTTCCTCGATAGCCTCCTGTGCTGTTGCGTGAATTGTGTGTCCCTCCTGCCAGAGGAATTCTCTTGAACGCAGGAACGGGCGTGTTGTCTTTTCCCATCTTACAACGCTTACCCACTGGTTATAAAGCTTCGGCAGGTCACGGTATGAGTGGATAATGTTTGAATAGTGCTCACAGAAAAGCGTTTCAGATGTAGGACGGACGCACAGCCTGTCCTCAAGCTTTTCACTGCCGCCGTGAGTTACCCATGCAACCTCCGGTGCAAAGCCCTCAACGTGGTCTTTCTCTTTCTGCAAAAGACTTTCAGGGATAAACATAGGCATGCAAACATTTTCATGTCCTGTTTCCTTGAACATTCCGTCAAGAATTCTCTGAATGTTTTCCCATATTGCATAGCCGTAAGGACGGATTACCATACAGCCCTTTACGCTTGTATACTCAATAAGCTCTGCTTTTTTTACAATGTCAGTGTACCACTTGGCAAAATCCTCGTCCATAGGAGTGATTGCCTCAACCATTTTTCCGTTATTCTTCGCCATTTTTCACATCTCCGTTATCATTTGAATTATTTTCATCAGCGGTTTCCTCCGCATTGTCGTCCTTTGGCGGAGCATCATAAATGCTTCTCACCTTATATATATCATCGTCCACCCTTTCGGGATTTTTACGAAATATCTTAGCAATTATCCTGTCAACGACAGCTGCCATTTTCGGTGTTAAAAGAGTTATTATGAAAATCAGTGCAAAAATCCCCAGAAACACAAGCAGGAATTTTATCAGATATCTGTAAGACTCGTTCAACCGACAAACCTCCTTTTACAGCATACTCATACCAGAGCGTGCTCACATAAAACAGATATGCCGAAAAGACGTGCGAATGCGTTTATGTGAACGCGCTCTAATATAGTATAACAATTTTTCTTAAAGATTGCAAGATGTATTTGTAAATTTATTGTTTGTTAAATCTTTGTAAAATATATTTGAGAATAATTGACACATAATTTATTATATGATATAATAAGAAATGCACAGCATTTATTATTATTTATTTTTATGCCCTTGCAGATACGCAAATCAAAGATTTGCTCCCTGCATATCGGGCGATTATATCACAAAATCTTTGATTTTATGATATAATCACTACATTGGTATTGTTCAGAGTAGCGTATCTGTGCAGATAATTCTGAACAGTGTCATTTTATATAAGATTTTCAGAATAAAAAAGGAAAGGAGATATCCGTTTTAAACGGATAAAAAGGTATGATTTACATTTGCGGACTGCTGATGGCTCTTGCCGACAGTGTACCGGGGGTTTCGGGGGGAACAATCGCTTATCTTCTGGGGTATTATGAGGACTTTATTGGCTCGCTCAATTCCCTGATGACCATAAAGGGTGACAAAGCGGAGCGAAAAGCCAATATTAAAAAGTCGCTTAATTTTCTTGTAAGGCTTGGTATCGGCTGGATAGTTGGTTTTGTTTCGGCGGTGCTTATTCTCACAAGCGTGTTTGAGTCCCACATATATCAGATAAGCTCGCTGTTTATCGGATTTATCGTATTTTCCATTCCGGTCATTTGCTATGAGGAAAAGGAATCCCTTAAAAAGCTTTATAATCTGATATTCCTTGTGCTTGGTGCGGCACTTGTTGTTGTGATAACTATGATAAACCCGTCAGACGGCGGAGGAATTGCCGCTGGTTCTGTTAACTTCGGACAGCTTATCTACATTATGGTAGTGGGAATGTTAGCGATTTCTGCAATGGTTCTTCCGGGAATATCCGGTTCAACGATTTTCCTTATCTTCGGAGTATACATGACCATAATGAATTCCATAAAGGATCTTCTGCACTTTAAATTAAGCGCACTCCCTGTTGTAATTGCAACAGGTCTTGGAATCGTACTGGGAGTTGTTGTTATTATAAAGCTTGTCAAGGCGGCGCTTACAAAGTTCCATTCACAGACAGTTTATGCAATAATCGGTCTTATGCTGGGTTCACTTTATTCGATTGTTAAAGGTCCTGAATCACTTGATACACCGCAAGAGGCACTTTCAATCCACTCATTCAGCATACTTTTCTTTATAATAGGCGGTATCGTTATTATCGGACTGCAATTCTTAAAACTGTTTTTCTCTAAAAAGAAAGAAGCGGAAAGTAAATAAAGTAAAAATGAGGGACATGAATTTCATGTCCCTCATTTCATATGCATGGGTGACCATTGGTCGCCCGTTATTATTCAGTTAAATTGTTTTCCCTGTCCAGTCTTGCCGCCTTCAGCATAATTGCACATTCAAGGCGTTTCTTTTCCAGCTGGCATGAGAACTTGTGAGCATTGTGGATATCTCCGGCATACATATAGTTGTTGGCATTACAGCCGCCGCTGCAATAGAACTTCGCCCAGCACTGCTTACATTCCGGCTTTGTATAGACATGAGCCGCCGCAAATTCAGCTTTCATGTCCATATTGAATGTACCCTCGTCCAGATTGCCCATCTTGTACTCTTCAAGTCCCACAAACTGGTGGCATGGGTAAATATCGCCGTCCGGAGTAATAGCAACGTATTCGTTTCCGCAGCCGCAGCCCCTCAGACGCTTGATAGCACAGGGTCCCTGATCAAGGTCAAGCATGAAGTGGAAGAAATTGAACTTCCTGCCCTTTTCCTCGTTTTCAAGTATTCTTGCGGCAAGTCTTTCATATTCCTTGAAAATTGCTGAAAGTTCCTTTTCAGTCAGTGAATAAGGAACTTCCGGAGGACATACTACCGGTTCAACAGAAATCTGGTCAAAGCCCTCGTTGTAAAGGCTGAATACGTCCTCGGAAAAATCAAGGTTATACTTTGTGAAAGTACCCCTTACATAGTACTCCTTATCTCCTCTCTTTGAAACAAGGCTTTTGAATTTAGGCATGATAGTATCGTAACAGCCTGTCCCGTCAACACGCTTTCTTACGTTGTCATTTACTTCCTTTCTGCCGTCGATTGAGAGGACAACGTTGGACATTTCCTTGTTGATAAAGTCAATTTTGTCATCGTCCAGCAGAACGCCGTTTGTTGTGATTGTAAAGCGGAAACGCTTTCCGTATTCCTTTTCCCTTGACCTTGCGTATTCAACTATCTGCTTTACAACGTCAAAGTTCATGAGAGGTTCCCCGCCGAAGAAATCAAGTTCAAGGTTTTCCCTGTCACCGGATTTTTCAAGGAGGAAATCAATTGCCTTTTTTCCGGTTTCAAAGGTCATAAGCTTTCTGCCCTTACCGAAGTCACCGGTTGAAGCAAAGCAGTATTCACATCTCAGGTTGCAGTCATGGGCGATATGCAGACACATTGCCTTTACCGGTGACGCAACGGAATACTTTGCAAACTTTTCGTAATCGTCCTCTGAGAAAAGTATCTTATCGTTATAAAGCTCGACAATCTCGCTGTAGCATGAGTTTATATCCTCTTCCGGATAAAATCTTGAAAGCTTTTCCATGACCTTCTGAGGACATTTTTCCTCGAAAGGCGGTTCAACATTATCAAGCAGGTCATAGGTTATATCATCAACAATATGTACGCCGCCGCTGTTTGTGTCCAGCACAATATTATATCCATTAAGTTTATACTTATGTATCATTTAAAAAACTCCTTATAAATTTAAAAGGGACAACTGAATGTCCCTTTCAAAAACAAACCTGACTGAAATTATCTTTCGCACTTCTGGTTTGCAACTGTGCATGAAGTCTTGCAGGCTGACTGGCATGATGCCTGACACTTGCCGCAGCCGCCCTTCTTAGCTGATTCTTTAAGGTTTGCCTTATTGATAGTTCTGATATGTTTCATAAAAACCTCCAAAAATTATTTTTCAGAATTAATATAAGCTTATTATAACATATAATCAGCCCTTTTTCAATAGTTTTTCTCTTAAAATATACACAAATATAACAAAGTTTTTATGTTAACTTTAGAATGGCGGACGCTTTATCGGGGAATTTACACCCGTAACACCTCCGACTGCCCCGGATATGCTGATTATTATTAAGTATCTTACCAGTCGCAGCGGAGGAAAACCTCTTAAATAAACAATACCGAATAAAAATATCACGCAGTACAGAATAACTCCGCATAATATGCCGCTTAGTATACCCTTATGCCTTTTACGCCTGCCGTAAAGATACCCTGAAAAAAATCCCCCTGCCGAAACTGAAAGACTTAGCATGACAGATATCACGCCTGCAGAGATATCCGCTTTTGAACCGACATAGGCGAAAATCAGTATCAGTACGGCAGTAAGGGCGGTTCCGCAGACTGACGAAAAAATTATGTTGTAATACTTTAGTTTTCGCAGTCTGAATTTGTTTCTTCTCATTGCTGTTCACCGCCGTAATTGCTCTTAATGGTTTCTGAAAGCTTTGTGCGTTCGTCTTTTATAGTATCCGAAAAGGTGGAATCATAGCTGTATACCGCAATGCCAAGCCCGTTTTGTGCGCAGTATTCAGCCTGTCTGGAAACAATGTCGCTTTTTTCTTTCCACTCGTCTATTCCGCTGCCCGCCCACTTGTCCTCGTTTCCGATTTTATATGTGCAGATACCTATCACAAGCTTTACCTCCTCACAGATGTTCAGCGACTGCCAGCTGTCAGCAGTTTTTTCAAAGGGACAGCTTTCGTTTTCAAAGCCGAAGTATATCTGCGGTACGATATAATCGCAGTAGCCGGACTGTGACGCCCACGCTTTTACGTCCGCATACTGGTCTGTATAATTGGAATCCATGTTTCCCTGCGGGCTTATTCCGAAAAGCATATCCGGATTTTCAGCCTTGACAGTATCATATATCGTCTTAACCATTCTGCTGATATTTTCAGTGCGCCATGACGAAAGGTCACTGCCTGCTGACTGTGAAAAAGCCGCTGCGTCAAACGTTTCACCAGTAGTTGGGTAAAAATAATCGTCAATATGAAAACCGTCAACGCTGTAGTTTTCGGCAATTTCCCTGATACCGTCTGAAATATAGCTTAGCACCTCTGAATAAGCCGGATTTAAGTACCAGTAATCCCCTGTCTTTACAATGTATGTGCCATTTTTTTCCTTGTCATTGTACCACTTTTTTATAAGATAGCTGTCATCCAGTGCTTTCAGCTGTTCATCAGTCTGACAGCGCAGAGGGTTAAGCCATGCATGAACGGAAAGTCCAAGCCCATGCGCCGTATTCACCATTATTTCAAGAGGGTCGTAATCACCGTCATAATATTCACCTTTTGGGAAAATTCCGGATTTATAATAGCTGTCGTTAAACGCCCGGACATGAACATACAGCGTATTTATCCCCATTTCCTTTGCGTTTTCAAAGCGTTCAGATACACTTTCAGTAAATTCCTTTTCACTTTTTCCTCTTAGTATATCCAGATAATCCATATATGTAAACCACATTCCAGCCTGTTTTTCAAAATTCAGCGGCGGGTCTTCATCTGACCGGATATTTTCCGTCGGTTCATATACCCCAAGCTGTGCAACCGTCTGTTCGTTCAGTGAAATATCAGAATCTGTGTGCGATTTCTGTGTTTCGGGTTCTGTGCATGATACAGACAGAATAACCATAACAATTGAGAGCAAAGCTAAAATAATTCTTTTCATTCAGTCACGTCCTAACATAGTTTGTACATTTTATGATTTGCCCCGAATAAATATTCATATTTAGCTCTGACATACCCGCACAAAGAATCACTCCCCTTTTATCAGACTTCGTCTTTTAAAAGGAGAGTGTTTTTTAAACTGTAAATCCCTTAGCCCTTAAATTATCAATCACTTCTCCAAGCACTGCGGCATTCGTACTTGAAACTGAATGAAGAAGGTATATTCCTCCTCCGTGAGCCGATGAAGTTATTTTTTCAAGGGCGGCTGACGGGTCAGGCTGTGCGTCGGTTTTCCAGTCAACGTATGCAAAGCTCCACATCAGTGTTTTATATCCCAGTTCACTTGTAACTGCAAGCGATTCTTCCGAAAATTCGCCGCATGGAGGACGCAGGTACTGCATTTCATACCCGTATTTATCCAGTACAAATTCGTGAAGACTCATTATCTCCTCTTTAAGAGAATCAGCGGACAAGTCCGGCATTGATGCGTGTGTCATACAGTGATTGCCGAGAATATGTCCCTCGTCTATCATTCTCTTTACAAGTTCGTCTTCCTTTTTGGCGTAATCTCCGGTCAGAAAGAATATTGCGCTGACGTTCTTTTCTTTCAGTACGTCAAGAATTGGTGCTGTATAACCGTTTTCATAGCCCTGATCAAATGTCAGTATAATTCTGTTTTCATCGTTTGTCAGTGCATAGGCGTCATATTTTCCGTATTGTGCGTTGAAATCCGATGCGCCGAGAGGACAGTTTTTGCTGTCGGTTGCCGTTCCCTGTCCGTATCCGTTTTTCTGACTGCTCAGTGCCTGAACAGATGGCATGGACAGAAGCATGACAAAAGCTGTCAGAGCGGCGGCTGTTATCCGTTTTATTTTCATTGGCGTCACCTCTGCCGGCTTTTTATCCGGCACAAGTATTATGTGTACTTCTGTTTCGGTTATGTGAGGGAATCTGTGGGGAGGTTTTTGTGGATAATATGTATTTGACTTTGGATTTTTTGTGTGATATACTTAATTTTATAATATAATGACATATAGGAAGTTGCAGGAAGAACTTAATGAAAAAAATTTTTAATATACTTTTTTATATTTCAATCTGTGTTGTTGTTATTTCTGGAATTTTTGGTTTTATATATGATTATTTAATTTGGGATAAAACAGTTGTACCCGATTATATATTTAATATTTTTTGTATTCCCGGAAATATTTGTTTAATGTACATTATTATACGGTATTTTTTTCAAAAGAAAAAACGTAAGTAAATTCTGATTCACCTGTACTAAACTTTACGCCACAATCACGATAAACAGAATTCGTAGGGGATGGTGCCCTCGACGTCCCTCATTTTCATGTTACTGAACTGGTTACACACGGGACGTCGAGGGCGCCGTCCCCTACGAAAAGGTCGAGCCATAAACAAAACGATACCGTAAAGCTATCCCCGAATTGTCCTGTCGGGTCACCTACTGTCCTGTCCGGTCACGGACAAATCGCCCAAGGAAAACAATCCCCGGGCGATTTTTTCAGATTAACTTTCCGGCAATCAGCCGCAGCAGCCTGAACGCTTTACGAATGAGTTGCAGTCTGTACATTCCGGAACAGTCGGGTTAGCCTCGTGAGTTCCGATTTTCACCATGTCAAGTGAGCAGTAATCCTCTGTGCCCATGTTGTATTCGCACTGCTTTACTGTGCAGTGAATGTTTGAGTTTTTCTTCTTGTTTTCCATGAGATACACTCCACTTTCAAAAATTTTGCTCTCAAACCATTAAGAGAACAGCATTATTATCTGCATAAAAAATTTTTTTATTCATTTTTTCATAACAAAAAAATCAAGCGGAAAGAATCGGGCGACCAATGGTCGCCCCTACTAATTAACCCGGATTTTACGCCGCTGTAGGGGCGAGCATTGCTCGCCCGGATATTACAAACTGATTTTTCTACAAAATAAAGCGGAAAGCTAAATGCTTTCCGCTTTGTTGTTTAAATATTAGGCATAACCGGAAGATGTGCCGGATGTGGAGTTTCAGGGTGATTGTCAGTTCTGACGATCTGAACCTTGTTGTAAACGTCCATACCAGTACCGGCAGGAATAAGCTTACCGATAATAACGTTTTCCTTAAGACCGAGCAGCTTGTCGCTCTTGCCTCTGATAGCAGCATCAGTAAGTGCCTTGGTTGTTTCCTGGAATGATGCGGCAGACAGGAAGCTGTCAGAATTTGAGGACGCCTTTGTGATACCCTGAAGAACAGGTACTGTTGTAACGAACTCAAGATTCTCTTCGCCGTTTTCCATTCTTGTTCTGATAGAATCGTTGATTTCCTCAATCTCTTTTCTGTCAACCAGTGCACCCGGAAGGAGATAGCTGCTGCCGGATTCGTCAACCTTTATCTTTCTGAGCATCTGACGAACGATAACCTCAATGTGCTTATCGTTGATATCAACACCCTGTAAGCGGTAAACCTTCTGAACTTCATGGATAATGTAGTTCTGAACAGCCTGAACGCCGAGAATGTTAAGAATGTCAGACGGATAAACGTTACCCTCTGTCAGCTTTGTACCCTTTTCAATAACCTCATTCTCTCTTACTCTTATCTTGAAGTTATATGGTACCATATAAGTTTCAGACTCATTTGTTTCATTGTTTGTAACAATAACATTTCTTGTAGTCTTGATTTCCTCAATGTGAACAACACCGTCAATTCTTGAAAGAATAGCAGCGTTCTTCGGACGTCTTGCCTCGAAAAGTTCCTCGACACGAGGGAGACCCTGTGTGATATCTTCCGCAGAAGCGATACCGCCTGTGTGGAACGTTCTCATTGTAAGCTGTGTACCCGGCTCACCGATAGACTGGGCAGAAATAATACCAACAGCCTCACCCACAGCAACAAGATTTCCGTTTGCAAGGTTAGCACCGTAGCACTTAGCGCAGACGCCGTGTCTTGACTTACAGTGAAGAACAGAACGAATCTTGATTTTCTCAACCCCTGCATCGCAGATTTTCTTAGCGTCAGCTTCAGTCATAAGCTTATCCTTGGATACTATAACGTCGCCTGTGCTTTCATCTCTGAGATCCTCGACAAGGTATCTTCCCACAAGTCTTTCAACCAGCGGTTCGATAATTTCGTTGCCGTTTCTGATTTCGTATACTTCGATACCCTCGTGAGTATGGCAGTCCTGCTCGCTGATAATAACGTCCTGTGAAACGTCAACAAGACGTCTTGTAAGGTAACCGGAGTCAGCAGTACGCAGCGCTGTATCAGCAAGACCCTTTCTGGCACCTCGTGAAGAAATGAAGTATTCCAGAATGTTAAGTCCCTCACGGTAGTTAGCTCTGATAGGAATTTCGATTGTAGTACCTGATGTGTTGGCGATAAGTCCACGCATACCTGCAAGCTGTCTTATCTGGTTGATACTACCACGGGCACCAGAGTCAGCCATCATGAAGATCGGGTTATACTTATCAAGACCGTTTTTCAGTGCCTCTGTAACTTCGTCAGTTGCGTTGTTCCATACCTCGATAACCTTTTTGGACTTTTCTTCGGAAGAAATGTAACCGTATTCATACTGTCTTGTGATTACATCAATCTTCTTGTCAGCCTCGGCAAGGATATCCTTCTTTTCCTTTGGAATTGTTGCGTCGCATACAGCAACAGTAATAGACGCTTTTGTTGAGTATTTGAATCCGAGTGCCTTGATTTTGTCAAGTACTTCGGAAGTTGTTGTTGTACCATGAATTCTGATACATCTTTCAATGATATTTGAAAGCTGTTTTTTGCCTACAAGGAATGAAATTTCAAGGTCAAACTGCTTGTCAGAATTTGTTCTGTCAACATATCCCAGATCCTGCGGAATATTCTCGTTGAAGATAAGACGTCCGACTGTACAGTCGATTATCTTTGAAACCTTCTTGTCGCCGATTTCCTTGGTTATTCTTACCTTGATTGCGGCATGAAGTGAAACGTCATGCTCATCATAAGCCATAAGAGCTTCGTTGATATCTCTGAATACCTTGCCCTCACCCGGTTCGCCGTCCTTCTGCATTGTAAGGTAGTATGAACCAAGCACCATATCCTGTGACGGAACTGCAACAGGGCAGCCGTCTGACGGCTTTAACAGGTTGTTTGCAGCAAGCATAAGGAATCTTGCTTCTGCCTGTGCCTCTGCTGAAAGCGGAAGGTGAACAGCCATCTGGTCACCGTCGAAGTCAGCGTTGAACGCTGTACAAACCAGCGGGTGAAGCTTGATTGCACGACCCTCGACAAGTATCGGCTCAAATGCCTGAATACCAAGTCTGTGAAGTGTGGGGGCACGGTTGAGCATTACAGGGTGGTCCTTGATTACGTTTTCAAGTGCGTCCCATACCTCTGTTGAGGCTCTGTCAACCATTTTTCTTGCGCTCTTGATGTTTGCGATAACCTTTGTATCAACCAGTCTTTTAAGAACGAAAGGTTTGAAAAGTTCAAGTGCCATTTCCTTTGGCAGACCGCACTGATACATTTTCAGCTCAGGACCTACGACGATAACAGAACGTCCGGAATAGTCAACACGCTTACCCAGAAGGTTCTGTCTGAAACGTCCCTGCTTACCTTTAAGCATATCGGAAAGAGATTTCAGCGCACGGTTGTTAGGACCTGTAACAGGTCTGCCGTGACGACCGTTGTCAATAAGTGCGTCAACAGCCTCCTGGAGCATTCTCTTTTCGTTTCTTATAATAATGTCAGGAGCTTCAAGCTCTAACATTCTCTTAAGACGGTTATTTCTGTTGATAACACGTCTGTAAAGGTCGTTTAAGTCAGATGTTGCATAACGTCCGCCGTCCAGCATTACCATAGGGCGGAGATCCGGCGGGATAACCGGCATAACGTCAAGTATCATCCATTCCGGCTTGTTTCCGGAAAGTCTGAACGCCTCGATTATTTCAAGTCTTTTCAGCAGCTTGATTTTCTTCTGACCTGTAGGAAGTCCTTTAAGTTCCTCCTTTAAGTCGTCTGAAACAACTTCAAGATTGTTTTTCCATTCAACGTCAAGCTCTGCAAATTTTTTACACTCGTCACATTCACAGGTCAGCGGTGAATGTGTGCATTCGCACTTCTTTCCTCCCAGTGATATCTTGCCCTGCATGATAAGTCTGTTCTTGAAAACGTCATATCTTTCAGGGTCGTATTCCTGCAGAAGCTTCTTGATAGCCTCTGCACCCATTTCAGCAACAAATTCGTCACCGTATTTTTCCCTGGCGTCAAGATATTCCTTTTCTGAAAGCAGCTGTTTTTTCAGCAGTTCACCGGTGTTGCCCGGGTCAAGAACGATATATTTTGTGAAGTAGAGAACTTCTTCAAGACGCTTCTGTGAAATTTCAAGCACCTGTCCGATTCTTGAAGGTGTTCCCTTGAAATACCATATATGTGAAACCGGAGCCGCAAGCTCGATATGACCCATTCTTTCACGTCTTACCTTTGCTCTTGTAACCTCAACTCCGCAGCGGTCGCAGACTTTTCCCTTAAAGCGTATCTTCTTGAACTTTCCGCAGTGACACTCCCAGTCCTTTGTTGGTCCGAAGATTCTTTCGCAGTAAAGACCGCCTGCCTCTGGCTTCTGGGTTCTGTAATTTATAGTTTCAGGACGCTCAACAGCACCGTATGACCATTTTCTGATCTGTTCCGGTGATGCAAGACCTATTTTTATAGAATCAAAAGTATTAAATTCCAAACCGTTACCTCCTCGTCAGAATTACGACAGTACCGGAGCGGCTGAAAGGTCAGCCGCCGGTAAAAAATCAGATTTCATCGTCATCTTCAGACATGTCAAAGCTGAACATATCATCTGACTCCGGATCGTCAAGATCCTCAAGAATATCGTCATCATTCTCATCAATATCGTCAAGTGAGAATCTGGATTCCTCCATTTCAGAATCCTCATAAAGATGATCTTCTGTATTCTCGTCTGCAAAAGAAACAGGCTGAGGTATAAGATCGTCGTCATCAAATGACTGTTTAAGGTCGATTTCCTCCTGATTTTCGTCAAGAACTCTGACATCAAGACAAAGTGACTGGAGTTCCTTGATAAGAACCTTGAATGATTCCGGAATACCAGGCTTAGGAACGTTCTGTCCCTTAACGATTGCCTCATAGGTATTTACACGTCCTACTGTATCGTCAGACTTGACTGTAAGGATTTCCTGAAGTGTATATGCAGCACCGTAAGCCTCCAGTGCCCATACTTCCATCTCTCCGAATCTCTGACCGCCGAACTGTGCCTTACCGCCAAGAGGCTGCTGTGTTACCAGTGCATAAGGACCGACTGAACGTGCGTGAATCTTATCGTCAACGAGATGGTGGAGCTTAAGGTAGTACATATATCCGACTGTAACTCTGTTATCAAACTGTTCGCCTGTTCTGCCGTCGTAGAGAACAGTCTTTCCGTCCTCGTCCATTCCTGCTGCCCTGAAGCAGGCTCTGATGTCCTCTTCGTGTGCGCCGTCAAAGACAGGAGTCATAATGTGCCAGCCCAGTGCCTTTGCAGCCATGCCAAGGTGAACTTCAAGCACCTGTCCGATGTTCATACGGGAAGGTACGCCCAGAGGGTTAAGCACGATGTCAAGCGGAGTTCCGTCCGGCAGGAACGGCATATCCTCCTGCGGCAGGATTCTTGAAACGACACCCTTGTTTCCGTGACGTCCCGCCATCTTGTCGCCGACTGATATCTTTCTCTTCTGTGCGATATAGCAGCGTACCAGCATATTAACGCCCGGACTTAATTCGTCGCAGTTCTGTCTTGTGAATATCTTTACGTCAACAATAACGCCTGCTTCACCGTGCGGTACTTTAAGAGAATTATCTCTGACTTCTCTTGCCTTTTCGCCGAAGATTGCACGAAGCAGTCTTTCTTCGGCTGTAAGTTCAGTTTCACCCTTAGGAGTAACCTTACCAACAAGGATATCTCCGGAATGAACTTCAGCACCGATTCTGATGATACCGTTTTCGTCAAGGTCCTTAAGAGCGTCCTCGCCCACGTTCGGAATATCTCTTGTGATTTCCTCCGGACCAAGCTTTGTATCACGGCACTCGATTTCGTATTCTTCTATATGAATTGATGTGAACACATCGTTTTTAACAAGATTTTCGTTAAGGAGTACGGCGTCCTCGTAGTTGTAGCCCTCCCATGTCATAAAGCCGATGAGAGCATTTTTACCAAGAGAAATTTCACCGTCAGCAGTTGCAGGACCGTCTGCAAGCACCTGTCCCTTTTCAACCTTTTCACCAACGCTTACGATAGGACGCTGGTTTACACAGGTACCCTGGTTTGAGCGTTTGAACTTTGTCAGTCTGTACTTATGCTCAATACCGATACTGTCCTCAACTGTAACTTCATCAGCGCTTACAGCAGTAACTGTACCGTTATATTCTGAAAGTACGCATACGCCCGAGTCAACGGCTGCCTTGTATTCCATACCTGTTGCAACATAAGGTCTTTCAGTTTTAAGAAGCGGCACTGCCTGACGCTGCATGTTGGCACCCATAAGGGCTCTGTTTGCGTCATCGTTTTCAAGGAACGGTATCATAGCTGTCGCAACAGAAACAACCATCTTAGGAGAAACGTCCATGTAGTCAACGACTTCTCTGTCGCACTCAAGAATCTTTTCACGGTAACGTGCGTTTACCTTAGGTCTTGCAAGCTTGTTGTCCTCTGTAAGCGGTTCGTTAGCCTGAGCAACAATGTAGTTGTCCTCAACGTCGGCTGTCATGTAGACAACTTCATTTGTAACAACGCCTGTTTCCTTGTCAACCTTTCTGTAAGGTGCCTCGATAAAGCCGTATTCATTGATTCTTGCAAATGTAGCAAGGTATGAGATAAGACCGATGTTAGGACCTTCAGGTGTTTCGATAGGACACATTCTTCCGTAGTGGCTGTAGTGAACGTCACGAACCTCGAATCCGGCTCTGTCTCTTGAAAGACCGCCAGGACCCAGCGCTGAAAGACGTCTTTTATGTGTAAGTTCAGCAAGAGGATTGTTCTGGTCCATGAACTGTGACAGAGGAGATGAACCGAAGAATTCCTTGATAGCCGCTGTAATAGGACGGATATTAACAAGGGACTGCGGAGTGATGGTTTCCATATCCTGTGTCTGGAGGTTCATTCTCTCCTTGACAACTCTTTCCATTCTTGCAAAGCCGACTCTGAACTGATTCTGGAGCAGTTCGCCTACTGAACGGATTCTTCTGTTGCCCAGATGGTCGATATCATCAACTGTACCTACACCCTCACAGAGGTTAAGGTAGTAGCTGATAGTTGCATATATATCGTCAAGAATGATGTGCTTAGGAACAAGCTCATCTACTCTCTTCTTTACGTTTTCTTCGATTTCTTCAGCGTCTGCTGATGTCTCAAGGATATCCTTGAGAACCTTGAAGGAAACCTTTTCGCTGATACCGCAGCTTGCAGGGTCAAAATCAACATAGCCGCTGATGTCAACCATGCCGTTACCGATTACCTTGACTTCCTTTTCAACCATTCTGGTTGCGTTTTCGCCGGTTTCAGTAACGTAGTATTCCTTTACTTCAACAGTGAGGAAAGCCTCGTAAACGCCTGCCTGTTCAATTTCCATGGCCTTTTCAAAGGAAAGCTTTTCGCCCTCGTCAGCCATTATCTCGCCTGTCAGAGGATTTACAACAGGTCTTGAAAGGATATGTCCGGAAAGTCTTGAACCAATGCCAAGCTTCTTGTTGAACTTGTATCTTCCGAATCTTGCAAGGTCATATCTCTTTGCGTCAAAGAAGAGATTGTTGAGGTGTGTAACTGCACTTTCAACTGTCGGCGGTTCGCCCGGACGGAGCTTTTTGTAAACGTCGATAAGAGCATCAGAATTATTCTTTGTACCGTCCTTCTGGAGGATAGTCTGGGAAAGTCTTTCGTCCTGACCGAAAAGCTCGAAGATTTCCTCGTCAGAGCCGACACCCAGTGCTCTTATGAAAGTTGTAAGCGGAATTTTTCTGTTTTTATCAATTCTTACATAGGCAACGTCGCTTGAATCCATTTCATATTCAAGCCATGCGCCTCTGTTAGGGATAATTGTAGCCTTAAAGAGGTCCTTACCTGTCTTGTCCTTTTCAAAGGAATAATAAACGCCCGGTGAACGAACAAGCTGTGATACTATAACACGTTCTGCACCGTTGATAATAAATGTGCCGCTGTCTGTCATGAGAGGGAAATCACCCATAAAGATTTCGCTTTCCTTGACATCGCCTGTCTCCTTGTTCCAGAGGGTTGCTGTAACTCTCAGGGGAGCGGCATAAGTAACGTCACGTTCCTTACATTCTGCAATGGTATATTTCGGGGTATCGTCGATTTTGTAATCAACAAAATTGAGGACAAGATTTCCGTTATAGTCGGTAATTGCGGACATATCACGCAAAACGTCCTTTAATCCCTCTTCCTTGAACCACTGATATGAATTTTTCTGCACCTCGATAAGATTCGGGATTTCAAGAGCCTCATTGATTTTTCCGAAGCTCATTCTCACGTTCTTACCAAGCTGTACCGGTTTGACATTCACCATAGGCGGAACCTCCTTGATTTATTCACCGGCTGAAATTTCTTTCGCCGGAAGCTGACTTTTTTTACAAAGGACTTGACAGAACTATGAATTATATGTTATACTATTCTGCCAATAAATTTATTTAGTCACATTGATACATTTTATAATTATACAGTATTTTTCCGGGTTTGTCAAGTGTTAAACGTGCTAAACGTATGAAATATTTTTTGTTTACTTTTTTCCCCAAAAATTATTGACATTTATTTCCTTTTTTATTATACTATATAGTAAAGGAGGTAATTAATATGAAGATAAAACAATTGATTAGCTTGTGCACTGCTTTAGTATTGTCTTACAGTGCAGCTGCATTTAATGTAAGTGCAGAAGTAGAAACAAGAATAATTCATCCAATTTCATACAATCATCGTCTTATAGCTTGCATGAGTAACTTAATGATTTATTACTCGCCTACATACGCAAATTCATATGGAGCAACAACAATGAGTGCTGCAAATGCTTGGGCTAATCACTCTAACCTTGCATTCACTATGAATTGGAATAGAATTTCTAATATGTCAGATGCCACAGTACAATGCAGCTATTTTAGGGATTCAAATGATGATACACTTGCAGAGACTACATTTTTCTATAGTTCCAATTCAATTAGTCCGACATCATCAAACTGGAATATGTGTAAAATCAAGCTTAATCTCAATTATAACATTCCAACGGACACAATAACACATGAGTTCGGTCATGTGTTTGGATTAGACGAAAATAATGACGATCCAACTTCCATTATGTGTCAAACAAGATATGGCAGAACCGCAACTCGTCCATCAAATACAGATATCGCAATGTTAAATGGATTATATCCTAACGCATTCTGATATACAAAAGGGGGAATTACTATGAAAATCAACAGAATTTTTACCGCTGGTCTGCTTATCTGCTCGCTTCTCCTTTCAGCCGGCTGTAGCAGCGACAGCACAGCCGATGTCAACGATTCTCAGACAGTGCAGAAAGCGGAACACAATGTTGTAAGCTCTGCTAAGTCATATGCCGATTATGTTAAATTGGCAGATACGCTTGAAGAACTTATAAGCGAATCTGATTTCATTGCCGAAGTAAAGGTAACGGATACCTCCTCATATATATGGCCGGATACGGATATGATATATACTCTGCTGACTCCGGAGGTTATAAATGTTTACAAAGGCACATATAACAACGAATTGCTGAACGTAGGCGGAGGATATATGAACTACAAGGAGTATGCCAATTCTCCGGAAGTGATCAAGGATTTTGGACACGCTCTTGACACTTCTCAATATACTGAGGAAGAGCTTAAAACTGCGGAGTTCTACTATGATAAATGCGGCAATTATATTCCCGAGGTCGGCGACACACTGATATATTTCGGCATAAGGGACAGAAACGGAGATACCGAAAATTATTTCATTACTTATACATTTCAGGGGTTGTTCCTGTGCGACGGCGACAACGTTTCAAATCAGGCGCTGGAGATCAACGGCAGCGGAGGATTTACCGAGCCTTTAGCAAAGGATCTTATGCAGAAATTCAGCAGTGCACAGACTGCAAGCCTGCAAGACGAGCTGTCTGAAACTCTGACAGTTCTGAATATTCCAAAAAGTGACTTCATAAACGAGCTTGAAAATAATATATAACAGCCAAAAGCTGCTGCACTAAATCAGGTGCAGCAGCTTTTTATATAGATTATACAATTACAGTATCATTGTACAGTACATTATCATATGCAATATCATTAGCCTTTGCATATTGTTCAGCATAGGAGCCCTGCGGAGTATGGATAACCAGATTTTCGCTGCAGTAATCAAAAGAGGACTTTTCAATTTTCACAACGCTTGCAGGAATGTTTACGTCTGTCAGAGATTCACAGTATTCAAATGCTCCGTCTCCGATTTCAGTACAGCCCTCATTGATATTGACAGATTTCAGCGAACTGCAGTATTCAAAAGCGTCTCCGCCGATTGTCAGTACGCTTGCCGGAATATCAATGGTTTCAAGCTTACGACAGTACTGAAAAGCCCGTGCCTCAATAGCAGTAACGCCGTCGTTTATTATAAACTGCGAAAATTCTTCATATTCATACTGTTCTGCCCTGATAACATTTTCATCAGTATTTGCAGTATATTCAGCATAAGTATTGTCTGATGATATTTTGGCCCCATAGGCATACTCTTCGGCATAAGAATCCTCAGGAGTATGTATGGTCAGAGCCGGACAGTTTGCAAAAGCGGTATCGCCGATTTCCGTAACAGACGAGGGAAGATTAACGTCTTTCAGTGACGGACAGCTCCAGAACGCTGTATCACATATTTTTTTCAGTCCCTCTGCCGCATTGACATATTTAAGCCCTGAACAGCTCCAGAATGCGCCTTCGCCGATTTCCTCAACTGACTCCGGAATGTCTACTGCTTCAATATACTCCACACTCCAGAATGCGCTGTCATCTATTTTTTTAACGCCGTTGGGAATAACAACATGGCTGTCAGAACCGTTATATGCAATCAGTATATCCTTACTTATAACAAAATCATTCTTTTTATCAGCCTCTGTTTCCAGTATTTCCTCAATTATGTTTTCGGTTTCTTCCTCTGCGGAAGTTTCCTCAGTAGTTTTTTCCTCAGTTTTAAGAATGTTTACCACTTCTGAAGAGTCATCTTTGCCGTATGGCAAACTGCATGACACCATAACCGAATTCATCAAAACAACCGCCGCAATAAAAGCAATCTTTTTTACTGATTTCATGTTTACTTTCCTTTCTTATCTGTTGTCAACCTTTTCCGGATACATATCGTGGTTAAACAGTCTGTTTTCCGCAAGCTGTTCCCATTTTGTACCCGGTCTGCCGTAATTGCAGTAAGGGTCAATGGAAATTCCGCCTCTCGGGGTGAATTTTCCCCACACCTCGATATATTTCGGGTTCATAAGGGCAATAAGATCTTTCATGATTTTGTTTACGCAGTCCTCATGGAAATCGCCGTGGTTGCGGAAACTGAAAAGATAAAGCTTCAGCGACTTGCTCTCAACCATTTTCACGTCCGGAATATAGGAAATGTAAATCGTTGCAAAATCCGGCTGACCGGTAATCGGGCAAAGACTGGTAAACTCCGGACAGTTGAACTTGACAAAGTAGTCATTATCCTGGTGCTTGTTTTCAAAGGTTTCAAGCACCTCCGGAGCGTAGTTGTCGGGATATTTTGTATTCTGGTTACCCAGCAGAGTCAGATTTTCTTTTTCTCTTTTTTCCATTTTTTCACCTCAAAGCCGGGTCTTCTACCCCGTTTAATTCAAATGCCTTTGCCCTGTCAATACACGTTCCGCATACACCGCAGGGCTTTTCGCCGCCCTCATAGCAGCTCCATGTCAGCTCGTAGGGCACGCCCAGTTCAAGACCTGTTTTCACGACTTCCGCCTTTGTCATACCAACAAATGGAGCCTCAATTTTTATCTGCCTGCCGCTTCCCTCGTAAATTGCCGTGTTCATTGCGTCGTTGAATACTGCTGAACAGTCCGGATAAGCGTTTCCGGCTGCATCGTCTGAATGTGCACCGTAATATATTACTCCGCAGTCCTTTGAAAGAGCAATGCTTGCCGCAGAGGACAAAAACAGTCCGTTGCGGAAAGGAACGTAGGTGGAAACCGGCGAACCGTCTGTCTTTTTCAGCTGTTCGGAATAGGATTCGTGAGGTATTTCCCCGCTGGAATTTTTAAGCAGTGAGCAATCGGAAAACTGAAAAATCAGCGAAAGGTCAAGGTTGATTTTTTCAACTCCATAGTACTCCGCAGCTGCCTTTGCCGCCTCGATTTCTTTGCTGTGCTTCTGACCGTAGGATATGGAAAGGGCAACAACATTTTCTTTTCCGTACTTTTTAACGGCAAGTCCCAGACAGGTTGTGCTGTCCACACCGCCGCTGAATAAAACAAGTGCTTTCATAGTAAAACTCCTTTTGAAAATTTGTCAGAGGGTCACTTTATTCGTTTCTTTAGCTTTTCTCGCCTGTCGGCGGTCATTCAATGCGCTTTGCTGTTGAATGACGAAGCCGCCGTGGATAATCACGATTTTGGTTATCTGACTTGTGTCGTTAGTCTGACTGGTTTTTCGTTCTTTGAGCGGCGGCTTTAGATAGTTTCGCCCTCTGCGGAGGGCGACAAGGGGACCGCCGTCCCCTTTGAACACCTGCAGCCTTTGAAAAGGCTGGCGAAACTTTTAAATTACGCCGACTTAAACTTTTATCTCACCTGTATAAGAAATTTTCTCTGCAATTCAACGTCATTTTCAAATTTACCTCTGAAAACCGTATACGAAGTGGAGGACGAACCGTTTCTGATTCCCCTTGCCGTCATACACGAATGCTTTCCCTCTATATACACGGCAACGTCCTGCGAGCCGCTTGCCATGGTCATTATCTCCGCAATGTCGTTTCCAAGGCGCTCCTGCAATTGCAGTCTTTTCGCCGCCATATCAGCAATCCTTGCTACTTTTGATAGTCCTATCACCTTTCCGTTGGGGATATAGGCGACTGATACCTTCATATCATACATAAGTGCAAGATGATGTTCGCAGTAGGAGAACACTTCAATGTCCTTTACTACAACCATTTCGCTGCTGCCGGTGGGTGAATCCTCGTCAAAGGTCTTGCTGAACATCTCCGCAATCTGGGCGTTGGAATAGTTCATGCCCTCGAAAACTTCTTCATACATTCTCGCAACCCTGTCGGGAGTTTCTTTAAGTCCCTCACGCTCCGGATCGTCGCCTAAAGCCTCAAGTATTCCCTTAATGTGAAACTTTATCGCTTCTTTATCTATTGCCATTTTGCTAAACTCCTCTCTTATCCGGTTCCCATATAAATTTATGCAGCTGTAACTGAAAATTCACACCGTTCATTTTGTTTTCAATCATAAAATTCACGATTTCCTCCGGTTCTATTTTTCCGAATACCGGACTTAAATATACTGCACACTTTTCAGAAAGTCCATACTTTTTTATTACCTGCAATACCTTTTCCAGATCTTCATGACTTCCACAGACAAATTTTATTGTATCATTTTCAGTGAGAAATCCGTAATTCTTCATGTCCATATACTGCTCCATACCGCTTGACGGAAGCTTGTAGTCAAGGGTAAAGGACGGCATGATTTGTAAATTCCTGTATTCTGAAATATCCGCAGAACCGTTGGTTTCGATTTCCACAGCAAGTCCGCTTTTGCAAAGCAGGTCAACAAGCTCATAGATACCCGTCTGTATCAGCGGTTCTCCCCCTGTCAGAGTAACGTTTTTTATTCCGGTACTCTGAATATACTGAAGTATCTCCTCACCTGTCATTGTCACAGCCGGACATTCTCCGGAGTTTGCCCACAGAGTATCGCAGTAGGAACAGTTAAGGTTACACCCCTTAAAGCGTATAAACACCGCCGGCTGACCGGCTTTTCTGCCCTCTCCGTTTATGCTGACAAACTTCTCCGCAATCTGATAGTTAACCAAATCAGCCCTCCTCATACATTGCACAGTTATTAGGTGTTTCGTAAACCGTTACATTGTGCGGTCTGTAGCCACGTTCTCTGATAATCATAAAGAAATGTCTTGCAAGGTTTTCAGCCGTAGGGCGGAAAGGCACTTCCACAAGTCTGAAGCCGTCCCTTTTCAGGCATTCCATTGTGTCTGCCTTAAGGGTATTCTTTTCATAGATAAGCGAATGGTCGTAGTGGTCGGCAATAACGCCCAGAGCTCTTTTCAGGTCTGCAAAGTCCATTATCATGCCTTTCTGCTGACCGTTTCTCTGCAAAAACGCATTCTTGACAGTCACCTCAACTCTCCACCTGTGACCGTGTATATTACTGCACTTTCCCTCATATCCATAAAGAAAATGTGCACTGTCAAAAGCAAATTCCGTTTTGATAAAATACATAAATATCCTTCCTTTTGTAAACACAAAAGGGTACAGCTTTGACATCTGCACCCTTTATTATCTCTTAGGTTATTGATGTCCTGGTTTTGTTTAGGGACAGGATGGCACAAACGAACTGTCCGTAAGTTACTCTACCGGTATGGATTTAAGAGAAACTATATTATAGTATTCCGCAGTTTTGTTAAGAGTTATCATAACTCTCTTTGACGGGTCTGACTTTCCGCTGTTCCACGACGGAGAAGAAGTGTAGCAGTCAGCATATACCGTGTAGGTATCCCCTGCCTCTGCAATATCCGTAACTACCGGAGAATATGTGTAAAGGTCGGTGTCCTCCGGAATGATGTACTGCTTGTTTTTCTTGTCATAGGTTATGGCAGTATCTCCGATACCGGAAGAGGTATGACTGAATTTCACGTCCTCCCCGAAAAGCTTTTCAACGATATAATTCATCTGGTCCTGCGGAAGAAGATATTCACCCGATTCCTCGTCTTTGAATATGGACTTTTCACCGTTTATCACAACTTCCCATACGCCGATATTGACAAGTTCCTCGTCAGTCAGTTCGGAAATATCCGCAAAATCCTTTGTTTCAGTAACTATCAGCGGATAAATGACCGACTGTAATTCCTTTTTCAGCGAATCTGTTTCCGAAACTGAATTTGCTGTCTTTGAAAACTTGTTATATCCGATACTTGCAGTATTTATGATGCCCACAACAGCAAATGCACCGAATACGGCAAGAACAAGTATTTTAAGAACCGTCTTTATAATACCCGATACGGAGTAATTAGGCAGGTCGCCCCTTTCCCCGTCATTTTCCGACTCCATAAAGCTTTCAAAGTCCCCGTCAGACATTCCGTTTCCGGATTCCTCCGGATACTCCTCGTCATAGTCTTCCTCGTATTCCGCATCATATTCATCGTCGTACTCGTCGCTGTAATTTTCATCTTCCGCATATTTCGCCGCATATCTTTCAGCAACATACTGATTGAATTCATCGTCATCGTCTTCTGCCTGCGGAACAAAAAAATCACTGTTACTTTTCAGATGCGTTCCAGACTGATTTTTTACAGCGTTATTGTATTCAAGACGCTCTTTTCGTTCCTCGTTAACCTGTGGCTTTGGTTCAGTTTTCACAGCCTGAGGTTTTGGGGAATAAGCCTGTCTGCTTTTGTTCTGCGAACTGTTTCCGGGAGAAAATTCCCGCAGCAGTTCGTCAATTATAGCGTCTGTTTCACTTTTTTCTCTCATAGGCGTATAGTTCCATTTACTCCTTTTTTCGTGGAGGGCTGCATCAATTTCATCAAGTATATCCACCGAAACCACCTCCAGTTTTTATGTGTACTTTATCTTATCTGGCCGTTTCCGTTGATAAGGTATTTTACTGTTGTCAGCTCACGCAGTCCCATAGGACCTCTTGCGTGGAGTTTCTGGGTGGAAATTCCGATTTCGGCGCCGAAACCAAATACACCGCCGTCTGTAAATCGAGTTGACGCATTTACGTATACTGCCGCAGCATCAACCATCTTCTGGAATTTTTCTGCGTTTTCAAGGCTCTTTGTAACTATCGCTTCGGAATGACCTGTTCCGTACTTTGCAATGTGGGCAATAGCCTCGTCAATTGAGTCCACAACTTTAACGGAAATGATGTAATCAAGAAATTCTGTATCGTAGTCTTCTTCAGTTGCCGGCTTTACGCAGTCGCCCAGTATTGCCGCTGTCCTTTCACATCCTCTTATCTCAACATTGTGTCCGTCAAGCTTTGCTTTTATAACTGGCAGTGCCTTTTCGGCAATGTCCTTGTGCACAAGCAGGCTTTCAACAGCGTTGCAGACAGACGGTCTTTGTGTCTTTCCGTTGTCAACGATTTCCGCAGCCATGTCAATATCAGCTGAATCGTCAACGTAAACATGACAGTTGCCGGTACCCGTTTCAATAACCGGAACAGTAGCCTGTTTCACAACCGCCTGAATAAGTCCTGCGCCCCCTCTCGGGATAAGAACGTCCAGATAGTCGTTTAACTTCATCAGTTCTGCCGCTGTTTCCCTTGAAGTGTCCTCAACCAGCTGGATTATATCCTCCGGAAGTCCGGCGGACTTCACAGCCCCTCTCATAACCTCCGCAAGGCACTTGTTTGAGTTTATAGCCTCCTTGCCGCCTCTTAAAATAACGGCGTTTCCGGCTTTAAGGCAGAGAGTTGCGGCGTCAACGGTAACGTTAGGGCGTGACTCAAAAATTATTCCGATAACACCCAGCGGTACTCTTGTTTTGCAGATTTTCAGTCCGTTTGGGCGCACAAAGCCGCAGTCCACCGAACCGATAATATCCTCCGCCTCCGCAAGTGTCAGAACTGCGTCTGCAATACCCTTTATTCTGTCAGCGTCAAGCATAAGCCTGTCCTGCATTGCCCTTGACATATTGTTTTTTACTGCGTTTTCAAGGTCAAGCTTGTTCTGCTCAATGATAAGGGGAGTTTTCTCTGTAAGAGCGTCTGCAATTGCTTTAAGCGCAGCATTTTTTATACTTGTCTGGGCAGAAGCAATAAAAGGTTCAGCCGCTTTTGCTTTCTGTCCGAGAGTTTCTATGTAAGTCATTTTCAGCACCTCCGTCAGTGTGCGATAAACAATGTGCCTGCCTGTGTGTTGTCAAACAGGTCGTATAGCTTATCCGGATTGTTTCCGTTCATAATTATCATGTCGATTCCTGCGTCATTGGCGATTTTAGCGGCGTTTATCTTGGTTATCATACCGCCCTTGCCCAGTGCACTGCCTGCTCCCCCTGCGATTTCCTCAATGTGGCTGTCTATTTCCGTTACCACCGGAATAAGCCTTGCGTCAGGATTCTTGTGAGGGTCGCTGTCATACAGTCCGTCAATATCCGAAAGGATTATCAGCAAATCTGCGTTTGCGATTTTTGCAACTATTGCAGACAGGGAATCGTTTTCACCTATTTCAAGCTCCAGCTCGTCGATTGCAACAGCGTCATTTTCGTTAACGATAGGGATAACGCCCATTGAAATAAGCCTTTCAAATGTATTCTCAACATTCTTTCTGCGCTCATTTTCAAGTATGGTATTTGTCAGCAGTATCTGCGCAACTGGTATGCCGTAATCGTCAAACAGGTCGTCATAAAGATACATGAGTTCACACTGTCCCACAGCCGCCGCAGCCTGTTTTGTAGGAGTATCGGAGGGTCTTTCACGAAGTCCCAGCTTGCCTACTCCCAGTCCCACTGCACCGGAGGAAACTATAATAAGCTCCTTTCCAGAATTCTGCAGGTCAGCCATTACCCTTATGAGGTTAGTCATTCTTCTTATGTTAAGCCTGCCCGTTTTGTGCGCAAGTGTTGACGTGCCAAGCTTTATAACAATTCTTTTTTTATCCGATATATTTATCATTTTCAATTCCGCCTTGATGTTATAGTGAACGCAAAAATAATTTTGCTTTCACTATAATTATTCATTTTATTGCCTTGCACATCCGCTTACTTCGTAAGCTCCGTGCATATCGGCTAATAGTAAACGAAAAATTTTTTCGTTTACTATATTACCTTGTTCTGCGGTGTTCCGTTAAGATACGCTTTTATATTCTCACATACTATGTCAATAAGGCGCAGTCTTGTTTCAAGGGGCGCCCATGCAGTATGGGGAGTTATAATGCAGTTGGGCGCTGTTTTCAGCGGTGTATTCTCCGACATCGGCTCCTGTCTTAAAACGTCAAGCGCCGCATAAATTTGTCCGCTGTTCAAAGCATTTGCAAGTTCGCTTTCATTGACGATACCGCCCCTTGCGGTATTTATCAGCAGTGCGCCCTTTTTCATAAGAGAAAGGTTGCGGCTGTTTACCATGCCCTCTGTCTGTTCAGTCAGCGGACAGTGTATAGTCAGCACGTCAGCACGGGAGAAAGCCTCTTCCAGTGAAACCAGTTCGTACCCGCAGTTTTCCGGCTTAGTCCTCGTGTTGACAATAACATTCATTCCGAATGCAGACGCAATCTGTGCAACCTTTCTGCCGATACTTCCGAATCCAACAACAGCGAGAGTTTTTCCGGCAATTTCCTGTGTCTTTATAGGAAACTTTGAAAAAGTCTTTGAAGATATCCAGCCGCCGTTTTTTACAAAGCTGTCATACTCTGAAATTCGGCTGAAATGCTCCAGAATATACGCAAAGGTCTGCTGTGCCACTGCGTTGGTGGAGTATTCTCCTGCATTGCAGACAGTTATACCCTTTTCTGCCGCCGCTTTCAAATCAATATTGTTGTAGCCGGTAGCAAAAAGCCCTATGTACTTTATATTGGGGCACTTTTCCATAACCTCACGGGTAATAAGCACCTTGTTGCAAAGCACCATATCAGCGTCCCCGATATATTCAGCGGCTTTTTCGTTATCAGTCAACGGATAGCATCTGACTTTTCCGAACTGACTGAAAATATCCGCATCAATATCTCCTGATGTAACAGTAGTCCAGTCGAGAATACATATTTTCATTATTCTTCGCCTTCTGTTTCATCAGCTGATTCTGTTTCTTCATTCTGTGAAACACCGGTTTCCTCTGCAAGTTCTTTTCTGCTCTTTTTTTCCACAATTGATAAAACAAGAGCAATAAGCAGCAGTCCCATTTCAATCAGACCAATGCTGTAAAACCACATTTTGGTGTCCTTGGCATAGATAAGCATAGTAACAGCAACAGCCGCCGCCATTACAATTTCATACTTTTTCTTTGTTCTTATAAACTGAATAAGGAAAAAAACAAACGCAACCGCCACAAAAATCAGATGTGTTGAAAACGGCAGCGGAAAAATATTACCACTCATTTTTATACTCTCCATTCAAAAGAAATTTCAATATACCTTTATAAAGTATATCATATGATTTTTTAGCTGTCAAGATATTCCCGGTCATATAAACAGAAATAAAATTGAAGGCACCTGCAAAAAACAGGTGCCGTATTCTTTAACAATATTATTTATTCATACCTCAATGCATCAATCGGATTAAGATTTGCCGCCTTTACAGACGGTATAAGTCCGAACACTATTCCCACAACCATTGAGAAAATTACTGAAACCACAACTGAAACGGAACTTATCGCCACAGGAACGTCTGCAAACTTTGAGATAATCTGGGAAAGGACTATGCCTAAGACAATACCTATCACTCCGCCGATACTTGTAAGCACGGCAGCTTCTGTCAGGAACTGTCCCAGTATCACCTTTTTCCTTGCACCCAGCGCCTTTTTCAGACCTATCTCCCTTGTTCTTTCAGTGACTGATACAAGCATTATGTTCATAACGCCGATACCGCCTACAAGGAGAGAGATACCTGCAATGCAGATAACAAGGGTGTTTGTGGAGTCACTAAGCTTCTGCAAAGACTCGGCTCTTTCAAGCTGGTTTTCACTTTTGTATTTAATGCTCTCGTCCTGAACGGAAAGAAAACCGTTGAGTATCTCCTCTGCGTCCTTTCCTACAGAAGTCATGCTGTCGGTATCAGCCGCTGCAATAATACAGTTCTGCGGCTCGTCATAGCGGAAAATGACCGGCCATGTATTTGTCGGTATAAAAAGCTTTCCGCTTGTCGTGTCCTGATTATAAAGCTGGTAATCCTCATAGGTGTTTATTACCGGCTCAAATTTACTGCTCTGAACTGCAACGCCGATAACCCTGAAAGGCTCGCCCATGATATCAACTATCTTTCCCACCGGTTCAATACCCGGAAAAAGATTTTCCGCCGCCTTGTTATCAATTATCACAGTCTTCTGCGTACCCTTAAAATCCTTTTCGCCAAAGCCCTTTCCGGACTTAATTCTGTATCCGGCGGCAGAAAAATAATTTTCATCAATGCCGTAAACACTTCCCCCCTCAAGAGGCGTGTTCATGTAGTAAACAGAATCGCAGTATGTCCTCTGTCTGTAGAGGGAAACTGTTTCTGCGCCCTTTATATCTTCAAGTTCCTTTTTCACATCATCAGATATGACCGGTATTCCGTCAGGCGGTGACTGGTACTGAAAATCCATCTGCCATTCGCCCTGATAAACCGCCACATTCACATTGTTGTTTCCCGAACCGATAAGATTGCTCTTTATCTGCTCGTTAGTCCCCTTTATTGTTGAAACAATGGCAATAATAGCGGCAATACCGATAATAATACCCAGCATTGTAAGGAAAGAGCGTACCTTGTGAGAAAAAATCCCTTTAAATGAAAGTCTTATATTTTCAAACATTCTCTTCCCTCCTTACCACAATACTTCGTCAGAGTCTTTGGTTTTTATACCCTCTTTGATGTTCTTTCCGTACGGAAAACATATCTTGTCCGATTCAGACAGTCCGCCCAGAATTTCAGTTTCATAGCCGTAAATGGTTTTACCGGTTTTGACATACTGCTTTTTAAGACGTCCGTTTTCGTCTGCCTTGAACACATAGCTTCTGCCGTCCTCATCACGGACATAAACCTTTGGAATATAGATACTGCTGCTTTCTTCCTGATATGGAAGAGTTATGGATATTCCTGCGTCTGCCGGCACTGTCACCTCGCCTATAACAGCCGCAGTAAATTCATAGGTACTGCTGTTGGGATTCTCTCCCCAGTTCTGCGACTCATAGGAAACAGGTACATTGTTTATTTCAGTAACCTCTGCCTCTGCCATTTCTCCGGTTTCCCAGAAATTTATATTAACGACAGTTCCCGGGGCAACCTTGTCAAGATTCAGCTCGCCGATATATCCCTTTACAGTAAGACTGCCCTCGCCCTGCACCACAAGATAAGGCTGACCCGCCTCAAGGCTTTCAGCGTCGTTTATCTGTGTTACAACGCCGTCGATTCTTGCAGTGATACTTCCGCTTTCTCTCTGTTCCTTTGCTATTCTGTATGCAAGTTCAGCTGATTTCTTGTCTATTTCAAGCTTTGTTATCTCGCTTTCCTTTTCGGAAATCATCTTCGCAAGTTCTGCTTTTGAATACATATAGTCCTCGTCATAATTGCGGTGAACTGAGTTGTAGAAATCCTCATAATAGCTTTCATAGTCGAAAGGCTCTTCCTCATAGGGTTCCTCGTAGCTGTAGTCCTCTGTTATATCACTGATTTTCGGAACGGTGTAGCTGCCGAAAGTGTTTTCCGACCAGCTTACTGTAATATTTCCCTCCGCATCTGCACTGACATTCTCCCCGATAACCTTGTCAGAAAGCTGGGTGTCCTTGATATCCGCACCGGAAATTCTCCACTGATACAAAACCTCCGAATTTTCATCATAGACATTGAACACCGCATATCCGCCGCTTTCTTTAAGCGTACTGAAAAATTCTCCTGTCACAACAGTTTCCGGAGCACAGTTAAACACAAGTGGATTCTTGCTGCTGCCGTCTCCCGAAACGGAATCCGCAGTGTTTTTTATGGTATCCTTTGTTTCAATTGAAGGATTTTCTGGCTGCGGCGGTTCTGTCGGCGGTTCTGTGGGCGGGAAAGTAGGTTCGGGAGCTTCCGGCATCATTTCAGATGATTTGAGATTTTTAAGCTTTGCAAGCTCCTTGTTTGCATTCTTTATATCCGCATCTGCAACAGCAACGGCATTTTCTTTCTGCTTTAAATCAAGTTCAAGGGCAGTGATGTCATATTTCAGCAGAGGGTCACCCTTTTTAACGCTGTCCCCCTCTTTCACAAGCACCTCTTCAACAAGCTTGCTGTCGTCCGGCATGACATTCTGAATATTTCCCGAAGAAATCATACCGCCCAGTTCAAGAGTATCACCGTAGTAATAGTCAGTCATAAGGGAAACAGGCGTCACTTCTGCCACAGCTTTATTTGTTTTGCGCCTTTCGTTAAGCTTGTATGCGCCGAAAGTTCCTCCGGCTGCAACCGCCACAGATGTAATGGCAATAATCAGTTTTTTCACAGACTATCACCTCCGTTTGCATTGCTGAGTTCGCCGTCACGGATAAACATAATTCTCTTTGCGTGGTCGGCAATTTCCCTTTCATGGGTTATCATTACAATAGTAACACCCTCGTCATTCAGTTCACGGAAAAGTTCCATGACCTGTTCACCTGATTTTGTATCAAGAGCGCCTGTTGGCTCGTCGGCAAGCAGCAGACGTGGACTGTTCACCATAGCCCTTGCAATGGCAACTCGTTGCTTTTGTCCGCCTGAAAGCTGAGTAGGACGGAAATTCATTCTGTCCTCCAGTCCTACTTTTACAAGTGCCTCCGCCGCCCTTTCACGGCGTTCCTTTTTGTTCACTCCGGCATAAAGCAGGGGAAGTTCAACGTTTTCCAGTGCCGACTGTCTTGGCAGCAGATTGAAATTCTGAAATACAAATCCGATTTTCCTGTTTCTTATTTCAGAAAGTTCCTTATCCTTACATGACGAGATATCGGTATCATCAAAAATAAACATACCCGAAGTCTGTCTGTCCAGACAGCCGATTATATTCATAAGTGTGGATTTTCCGGACCCGGAAGGTCCCATAACCGCAAGGTATTCCCCCTCTTCAACGCAAAGGTTGATGTTTCGGAGTACGGGAACAGCGTCCTTGCCCTGCATATATTCCTTGTATATTTCTCTTAATTCAAGAACCATTCCGATACCCCCTGCTATTCTGCAACAGCCATATCGGCGTCTGCCATATCATCGTCTATCATGTCACCGTCAACCATTCCGTCGTCTATCATATCGCCGTCAATCATGTCACCGTCAATCATATCACCGTCAACCATGCCGCCGTCAACCATACCATCGTCAATCATTTCACCGTCAATCATGTCACCGTCAATCATGTCACCGTCAACCATGCCGCCGTCAATCATGTCACCGTCAATCATGTCACCGTCAACCATGCCGCCGTCAGCCATATCGTCTCCGAAGTCCTCTTCAAAATCTGCCTCATTGATATCAGTAGTGGTGTGCATTCCCTCTTCATAATCGTCTGACGGGTAGGCAATGCAGTCAGACTCATCAAGTCCGCTTACAATTTCGGTATCTCCGAACATCTCATCACTCTCTCCGGTTTCCACATAACGCTTTTCAAGCCTGTCCTTTTTATCAGTTGCCCAGACATAGCTTTTTCCGTCGGAATCGGTCAAAATATAGTCCGCATAAAGCCATATACCCTCTTTTTCAACCGTGCTTATCTGTCCGCTGTCCGGCTCAATTATAACGTGCTGGCCAAGCATAAGCCCGTCAGTAGTTTCGGGTGTGATATAGAAATTATAGTTGGACGAAGTTGACATGTCATCTGTGCCACCGTCCATATACATATTCTGTGTATCAGCCGCCGGCTCGGTTGAAATTTCGGAAACCACACCGTTCCATGTCAGGGTATCATCAATTCTTGAACGGATAACCACCGGCATTTCCTCATAAATAAGCATCATATTCTGCTCATTGATTTTACCCTTTACCCTGAAATTTCCGCTTTCTGTAATGGTAATCAGAACATCGGAGCTTTCCTGACCGTAGCCGGAATAGTCATTCATATATTCGTCACCGGAATTATCAGAAATGCTGTTTACTTTGCCGACTGTTCCGCTGACTTCCGACTTAACAGTTGAATTGCCGATTGAGTTTTTGATTTTGTCGATATCGGTATTTTTTACCTTGATATCATACTCAACCTTTGCAATATCCGTTTCAAGGGACTGAATCTGTGCAGTATAGGAATACTGCTCGTCCTTGGACACATTTTTCTTTTCAGATTCAAGTTCAGTTATCTGCTTTTTCATTGAGGATATTTCGTTGTTCATTCGCTCAATTTCGAGTTCAGCCTGTTCCTGTTCAAGCTTCATTGCCTCAACGTCATAGGTGAAAAGAGCTGTCCCCTCTTCAACAGTATCACCCTCCTTGACAAGAATCTCCTTGATTTTTTTAGAGGAATCATACTTCACATCATAGCTTTTCTGCGGCTCAACAACCCCTGAAAAGCACTCCCCTCCAAGTGAAAAGGGCGCAGCTGTGTTTATGTCTTTGATCTGGCTAACATAAACCTTTCCGGAATCTTCAAATTCGTCGCTGCCGTTTTTCCAGATGAGGATTCCGCTTACGGTAATCGCCGCAGCTGCTGCCACTGATACAGCAGAAATGATTATTTTTTTCTTTTTTGTCATTTTCCCGCCTCCAATAAATTTTAGTTCTAACTGTATTATACACTATAGTACACGTTCTGTCAATAGAAAGATAAAATGTTTTTGGTACAAAATATTGAATTTTTTAAAAAATATGTTATACTTTAAACAGATACAGAGTATAATCCAGAAAAATTTTATATATTGGAATCGGAGATGGTAATATGAAATACTATATTGTTGACGCTTTTACAGACAAGCTTTTTTCAGGTAATCCCGCAGGAGTATGCGTTGTTGAGGAAGCGGTTTCAGACGACATAATGCAGAAAATTGCATTTGAGAATAACTTGTCGGAAACAGCATTTATTCAGAAAACGGCTGACGGTTATTCGTTAAGGTGGTTCACACCGACATTTGAAATTGACCTTTGCGGTCACGCAACGCTTGCCGCCGCATTCGTTGTGACGAATTTTATTGAACCTGATGCCGATATTGTAAAATTCAGTACTTTAAGCGGAATTCTGACGGCAGTAAGAAAAGGCGATACCTTTGAGATGTCTTTTCCCATAAAAGCACCGGAAAAAGCAGAGATTACAGGCAGCATAACCTTGGCTCTGGGATTTGTTCCAGCAGAACTTTATTCCCAGCGTGACCTTTATGTGGTTGCAGACAGCGAAGAAGCAGTTGCAAATTTTATTCCGGATTATGACAAACTAAGTAAACTTGAAAAATGGATGGGAATAGTCATTACAGCCAAAGGAAATACCTGCGATTTTGTATCAAGATTTTTTTGCCCCGAATTAAAGCTTGAGGACCCTGTAACAGGTTCGTCCCACAGCAGTCTTGTTCCGTTATGGAGTAAAAAATTAGACAAAACAGAATTTACCGCAATGCAGCTTTCAAAGCGTGGCGGAACACTTTATTGCAGACTTTGTGAGAACGATATAAAAATTTCTGGTAAGGCTGTTTTATATTTAAAGGGTGAACTGCAAATTTAAATCAGCAAAGGTTTAACCCATATTCCAATTTTAACATTTATAGGGATTACTATGAACAACAAGAGCAGTACCGCTTCTGACGATACTGCTCTTTTTCTGCCAAAACATACAATAGTGAAATAAAAAGAAAAAATCCGAACTCAAGAAAGAGTTCGGATAAATGGCTCCCCAAGTTGGACTCGAACCAACGACCCTGCGGTTAACAGCCGCATGCTCTACCGACTGAGCTATTGAGGAATGTATAAAGCCGGCATTGATATATTTTCCCAGGACGTAACCATCCAAGTATCTTCTACGCAGATGAGCTTAACTTCTGTGTTCGGTAAGGGAACAGGTGGGACCTCATCGCCATTAACACCGGCTGACTTCTTTAAATTGAAAAGAAAAGTAATTGGTTTGAACTCTGACAAAAGGAAA
>JALEVO010000004.1 GCA_022788225.1 Oscillospiraceae bacterium
TGTTCCTCCGAAGGCTTTTTGCCTGTGAATCTGCTGAATGTTATGTAGTTTTCCGCAGTATCAGCGCTTGCAGTGACATTCCCAAGCCAGCCCTCCGGAAAAATAAAGGAATAGCCGTTGGTAATGCTCTGATATCCGCACATCTTCACGGAAAGCTTTTCATTTTTCAGCTGATACCACTTTGTCAGGCTTATGGAATCACCGTCGTCCTCACTGTAGCCCGGAAAAAGCTGCGGTACCGGTATTTCAATTTTACCGTCACCGTCTGCGTCATAGCAGGTATATGCCGCCGGTCTTAAAGTTTCCTGCTTTTTGCTGTCGGGAGAAAAAATTCTGCTGATAACGTTGCTCTCGTCAACTGCAAAAACATTGGTAACAATAGTACCGCTGCCTATAACTGCGTCAAGGTAGATTCCCGTTGTGCCGTCCTCAAGACTGCCGTATGAAACCTTCTGATAATCAGTATACCCCTCTTCCCCAAGAACTACAGATGACTTTGTGTATTCACCGTTTTCATTAAGGTGGAATATCTGCACCGATGAATCTCTCGAAGGGCTCTGATTAAGGGCAATAAAAAGCTCCTTTGTTCCGTCGCCGTTTAAATCAGCGGCGTCAAACAGAGAATAGTAATTATTTTCAAAAGTCGTGTTCAGAGTACCGTCCTCATAATGATATATGCTGACTACCTTTTCACTCTGATTTATAAGGCTGTAGCCTACTATAATATTTATTCTGCCGTTATCTCCCAGCTGAGTTATAACGACCTTTTCAACCTCGTTTCCGTCAGCAGCATGGTCATATACCGACTGCCACTGTGTATCAACACAGTCAAGGATATTCATTCTAAGGGAATTATCCTCTGCCGAAACCGAGGTTTTCTCGTAAAATACAATTGCTTCGTCATCACTGTCACCGTCGATATCCGCAATAATAAACGCCGAAAGGTAATCTCCCGACTTTGGATATTTAAGGCTTATGTTTGTGCCGGCATAGCTTGTCAGGGCATTGTAGATATGCTCCTGCTGCCGGCTAAGCTTAGGGGGTGTGATAAGCGTATCTATCCCCGTTGAAAAGCTGCACCCTGTAAGCAGGAGAAAAAGCAGAACAAAAATTACTCCTGTTTTTTTCATTGACTTTTCCTCCGTTTACAGATAACATAAAAATATTCATTAGCGTTCCGAAATCGGAACATAATTTCTTGGCTTTGCAACAGCCTTGTATGCCGGACGGATAATTCTTGAACCTGTAAGAATTTCCTCCATTCTGTGAGCCGCCCAGCCTACTATTCTTGAAACCGCAAAAAGCGGTGTGTAAAGGTCTGACGGTATACCAAGCATTTTGTAGACAAGTCCGGAATACATATCAACATTTGCGCAGACAACCTTGTCACTGCCCTTTACCTGATGGAAAAGCTCCGGAGTCAGTCTTTCGATTGTATCAAGCAGTCTGAACTCCGCCTCTATCTCCCTGCCCTTTGCAAGTTCAAAGGCTTTCTTTTTAAGCAGAACCGCTCTCGGGTCGGAGAGGGTATAAACAGCGTGTCCCATGCCGTAGATAAGACCGGAATGGTCGTTGGCCTCTTTTTTCAGCACCTTTATCATGTGGTCTGCCACCTGACCTTCGTCCTCCCAGTTGCTTACATGGGTCTTGAAGTCCTCCAGCATCTGCATTACCTTCATGTTTGCACCGCCGTGGCGTGGTCCTTTAAGGGAACCGATAGCGGCAGCGTATGCCGAATATGCGTCAGTACCCGAAGATGTCAGCACACGGCAGGTAAATGTGGAGTTGTTTCCTCCGCCGTGTTCAGCGTGAAGCATAAGCATTGTGTCAAGAAGCTTTGCTTCTTCCGGAGTGTACTGTCTGTCAAAACGCAGCAGAGAGAGGATTGTTTCCGCCATACGTTCTTCTTTTCGGAGAGGGTGCATTATCATGCTCTTGTTTTCGTAGTAGCTTTTCTTTGCCTGATACGCATTTGTCATGATAACCGGCAGCTTTGCAACCAGATCAATGGCAATTCTCATTTCATTTTCAATGGAGTGATCCTCGCAGTTCTCATCATAGGAATAAAGAGCAAGGACACTTCTTCCAAGCTTGTTCATGATATTCTTGGACGGTGCCTTTAAAATCATGTCAACTACAAATCCCGGCGGAAGTTCTCTTCTTTCAGCCAGATAGTCTGAAAAGTTTTTAAGGGAGCTTTCAGTAGGAAGTTTACCGGTAAGCAGCAGATAAGTTATCTCCTCAAATCCGAATCTGTCCTCTGCAGAAACGTTTTCAACCAGATCCTTTATGCTGTAGCCCCTGTAGATGAGTTCGCCCTCGATAGGCTCACGGTCACCTTCGTTTACCACATATCCGTGTACATTACAGATATTTGTAATTCCAGCCACAACACCTGTGCCGTCCGCATTTCTCAAACCTCTCTTTACGAAAAATTTGTCGTAAAGTTTCGGTTCAATTTTAGAATTTTCGGACAAGTCACTGCATAACTTTTCTATACCGGATTTTTCATTTACATTATACATACATATCACTTCCATTCCCAGAAGCTGTTTTATCAGGAAAACTGAGGATTTTTCCGCAAGCGTACACAGACGCTGATGAAAACAGATTCTAATACTTATTTTTAATTATACATTATTTAAACATGATTGTCAACTTTATAAAAAACACCATTTATTAAGTTTGACCTAACGAAAGGAGAATTTTTTATGAAATCATACATTTCCGCCGCCCTTGTTTTTGCCGCACTTCTTGTGACCGTGCCGGCAATACCCATGTTTGCCGCCGGAATAAGCGGCAAAGACACGCCTGCAAGCCAGACCGCCGCCATAACCGGCACAAAGCAGGCTGAAACTTCTGAAAGTTCCGGCAAGGGCAGTACCGCAGAAACATCTTCCGGCAGTTATATCGTCCTTGACATAACCACCGGAAAAACTGAGGAAATTTCTGCCGAAGACTACATTGCAGGCGCAGTATGCGCAGAAATGCCGGCAACCTTTGAAAAAGAAGCGCTGAAAGCACAGGCAGTCGCCGCCCACACCTATGCGGAGCGTCAGAAAGCAAAGGCGCTTGCTTCTCCCGACCCCGAACTCTGCGGCGCATATTTTTCCAATGACAGTGCAAAATATCAGGCGTTTTTTACGGAAAATCAGGCAAAGCAGTATTACGGGGAAAATTATGAACAGTACATTAAAAAAATCCGTGATGCTGTAAATGAAGTCAGTGATGAAATAATCGTTTACAACGATGAGCCTATAATTGCGGCTTTTCACTCAATGTCCGCCGGAAAAACAGAAAGTGCAGAAAATGTATGGGGAAATAAGGTGGACTATCTTGTCCCCGTTGACAGCGAAGCAGATTCCTCTGCGCCGAAATTTTTAGAGGAATACGAGTTCTCCGAAGAGGAAATGTGCACAAAGCTTGAAAGTGCCTTTGAGGGTATAAAGCTTGACAGTGACCCGGAAAAGTGGTTCAGTGATGCTGAAAAAAGCGATTCCCTGACAGTCCTCACCATAAAAGCCGGTGACAAAACCCTTACCGGACAGGAAATCCGTGCCGCACTCTCCCTTCGCTCCGCCGCCTTTGACATAAGCTCTGACAGCGGCAGTTTTAAGGTTACAACCAGAGGGTACGGTCATGCCGTGGGAATGAGCCAGTACGGGGCTAACGCTATGGCAGAAGAGGGGTGCGATTATAAGGAGATACTGGAGCATTATTATCCGGAAACGAGTATAGAAAAACTGAAATAAAAATCCGGCAGCTGAAAACTGCCGGATAGATAGTACAAGTATTAAATTAAATCTGTGCAGAATAGTTAGGTGCTTCCTTTGTGATATAGATATCATGCGGATGGCTTTCCTTAAGACCTGCGCCTGTGATTTTTACAAATCTTGACTTTTCGTGGAGTGTAGGAATATCAACACAGCCGCAGTAACCCATACCGGATCTGATACCGCCAACAAGCTGGAAGATAGTGTCAGCAACAGAACCCTTGAACGGAACACGTCCCTCAACGCCCTCAGGAACAAGCTTTTTAGCGCCCTCCTGGAAGTATCTGTCCTTGGAGCCGCAAGCCATAGCGCCCAGACTTCCCATACCTCTGTAAACCTTGAAGGAACGTCCCTGGAAGATTTCAGTATCTCCCGGAGCCTCCTCACAGCCTGCAAGCAGTGAACCCAGCATAACAACATTTGCACCGGCAGCAAGCGCCTTTACGATATCGCCTGAATACTTGATACCGCCGTCTGCGATAACCGGAATGTTGTGCTTCTGTGCAACTCTTGCAACGTCGTAGACAGCTGTAATCTGCGGTACTCCGATACCTGCAACCACACGGGTAGTACAGATAGAACCAGGACCGATACCAACCTTTAAGCAGTCTGCACCTGCTGCGATAAGGTCTTCAGCAGCCTCAGCTGTTGCAATGTTTCCGGCAATGACCGGAGTATCAGGATAAGCCTCCTTGACCATTTTAAGACATTTCATGATGTTCTGTGAATGACCGTGAGCGGAGTCGAGAACTAAAACGTCAGCTTGTGCGTCGATAAGTCTGCCGGCTCTTTCAAGAACGTCTGCTGTTACGCCGATTGCAGCGCCGCAGAGAAGTCTGCCGCTCTTGTCCCTTGCGGAATTAGGGTACTGGATAGCCTTTTCGATATCCTTGATTGTGATAAGACCTTTGAGATAGCCCTTTTCATCAACCAGAGGGAGTTTTTCAATTTTATGTGTACGGAGGATTTCCTGCGCCTGTTCAAGTGTTGTGCCGATTGGCGCAGTAATGAGGTTTTCCTTTGTCATTACGTCGCCGATTTTTGTATTGTAGTCAGAAATAAAACGCATATCTCTGTTTGTGATGATTCCGACCAGCTTGCCTGTTCCGTCAACAATCGGAACACCGGAAATCTTATATTTTCCCATAAGCTCGTCAGCGTCATAAACATATCTGTCTGCTGTGAGAGAAAATGGATTAACAATTACGCCGTTTTCAGAACGCTTTACCTTGTCAACCTCGTCCGCCTGCTGTTCAATAGTCATGTTCTTGTGAATGATGCCGATACCGCCCTCTCGTGCGATAGCAATTGCCATTTTTGCCTCTGTTACTGTGTCCATAGCAGCGGTCATAATAGGTGTTTTAAGAACGATATCCCCAGCCAGCCTTGTGCCGAGATTGATCATGTTCGGTGTTACGTCTGACTGTCCCGGAATAAGCAGTACGTCGTCAAATGTAAGACCTTCTTTTTCAAATTTACTCTCACTAAGCATAAAAATCCTCCTTAATATACGAAGAAAGCAGCCAATTTTTTGAGGAAAAAATAAAGCTGACTTTCCATTCGCTGATACATTCTATTTTTATAATGATACTATTTTTTTCGCTCAATGTCAAGTGGTTTTTACAAAAAAATCGGCTGAAACGATTTTTAAAAATATATAATTTTTATGGGACAATGTACACAACGTCACACGTATTTGTAGGGGCGAGCATTGCTCGCCTCTGATGCCGGACATTTTTTTAATCGGGCGACCATTGGTCGCCCCTACAAATCAGAATTTATCAGCATAAAAGACTAACCAATCTTCTAATCCGATACATCCGATTTGTTCTATCACTACATGCTCCCATCTGTCTTTTATGGATTTGCCGCCAAATATTTTAGCATTAAGTAAATCGGAAGCAGTAAAAAAATCGCAGCCACCTGGTATATCACAATATCCTACCCAATATGGTTTATCGTACTCACGTATACATCCAAGAAAACGCATATTTTCATCTTCTGGTTCATCATCAAAATAAAATAATGTTTCATCAATAGAAAATATATTGTCATTTTCTAATATCATTTGAAATGTTTCAAATGAAAATGGTTTAGTCATGTATAATTTACCTCTCGTTTTTACTGTACAATCCCCTCAACAACCGCCGGAATATCCGCAACTCTGTCAACTGTAACCGTGGCGCTGTCAAGTTCTCCCTTTTCGCAGTAGCCGTAAAGACAGCCTATTGATTTAAGGGAATGTTCAAAGGCAGTTTCAAGATCTAAAAACCTGTCACCGACTATGATAAATTCACCCTCATACTTTTTGCGTATCTCCGTGAAAATCTCCGGCTTTGACCTGAAACCGTAATCCTCGGTGCAGTAATAGCCGCTGTAAAACCTGTCAAGACCGTGGGCTTTTCTGTGAGCGTCCATGTAGTCGTGCATACAGTTGCTGAGGAAAATCAAAGTGTGTCCGGCACTTTTCAGCTGTGCAAGAGCGTTCTCTGCACCGTCATACAGAACTGATTCTCCTCTTTCTATCATTCCCATCATTTCATCGCTTATGATTTTTCCGCAGCGGTTCTGATATTCTTCGGCAAGTTCCGGCATAAAGCGTTCCCACATAGCCTTTACGGAATATCCTAAATAACTGCTGACCTCCTCATAGCTGTAGTCATGGAGCGGCGCAAGACCGCTGTCTGTCAGATATTTGTACCCCACATAAAACGCCGGAACATATATTTTTGCACAGTCATGTATTGTGCCGTCGTAATCAAGAATAATATTCGCCATTACTTTTCAATCTCTCTGATAAGGTTTACCATTTCGATTGCACCCAGTGCACAGTCATAGCCCTTATTGCCAGCCTTTGTTCCGGCACGTTCAATTGCCTGTTCAATATTTTCAGTTGTCACAACGCCGAACATTACCGGAATGTCAGCAGAAAGTGAAACAGATGCAATGCCCTTTGAAACCTCGTTGCACACATAGTCATAGTGGGAAGTTGCGCCCCTTATAACTGCCCCCAGACAGATTATGGCATCATACTTTCCGCTGTTTGCCATTTTCTTTGCAATAAGGGGAATTTCAAATGCACCGGGTACCCATGCAACGTCAATATCTTCCTTTGCAACGTTGTGTCTTTCAAGACCGTCCATAGCACCGCCCAGAAGCTTTGATGTTATAAACTCGTTGAATCTTGCCACAACGATACCGATTTTAATGTTCTCTGAAACTACCTTACCTTCAAATACGCTCATTTTTCTTTACTCCTTTATCAATAATTTAAAATATGACCCATTTTCTTCTGCTTTGTTTTGAGATAAAACTCATCATACTCAGTAGCGTCCATCTGAATCGGAACTCTCTCAGAAATTGAAAGTCCGAAATCAGCAAGCCCCTCGATTTTAAGAGGATTGTTTGTCAGCAGACGCAGTGAACGGACTCCTAAGTCACGCAGAATCTGTGCGCCGATATAGTATTCTCTCAGATCCTCGTCAAAGCCAAGAGCCAGATTTGCCTCGCAGGTGTCCATACCGCCGTCCTGTAACTCGTAGGCACGAAGCTTGTTGATAAGTCCGATACCTCTGCCCTCCTGACGGAGATAAAGCAGTATGCCCCTGCCCTCTTTTTCAATCTGCGTCATTGCCGCCGCAAACTGCTGTCCGCAGTCACAGCGCTGGGAGCCGAATGCGTCACCAGTCAGACACTCGGAATGAACTCGGCACAGAACATTTTCACCGTCGCCGATTTCGCCCTTTACAAGTGCAACATGATGTTCGCCGTTTAACTTGTTCACATAGCCGTAAGCTCTGAAATTGCCGTATTTTGTGGGCATTTTCGTGACTGCCGCACACTCTACAAGCTTGTCGTTTACCTTGCGGTACTGCTGGAGCGCCTTTATGGTGATAAACTTCAGACCAAATTTCTTCGCCATTTCAAAAAGTTCCGGCGTTCTCATCATTGTACCGTCGTCACGCATAATCTCACAGCAAAGACCGCATGGTTTCAGTCCGGCAAGCTTTAAGAGGTCAACCGTTGCTTCTGTGTGACCGTTTCTTTCCAGTACGCCGTTTTTCTTCGCCAGCAGTGGAAACATATGCCCCGGACGTCTGAAGTCCTCCGGCTTTGCGTTTTCGTCAACGCACTTCATGGCGGTAACAGAACGCTCAGCGGCTGAAATACCGGTGGTGGTGCTTACATGGTCGATTGAAACTGTAAATGCGGTTTCGTGATTGTCTGTGTTGTCGTCCACCATCTGAGGCAGTCTGAGTTTTCTGATGTACTCATAGCTCATAGGCATACAGATAAGACCCTTTGCGTGCATTGCCATAAAGTTAACGTTCTGCGTTGTGGCAAACTGTGCCGCACAGATAAGGTCACCCTCATTTTCCCTGTCTTCGTCGTCAGTCACCATGATAAGCTTTCCGTGACGGAGGTCGTCAAGAGCCTCGTCAACAGTATTGAATTCAAACATAATTGCCTCCTTAAATCAGAACCCGTTCTTCGCCAGAAACTCCGCTGTTATCCGGCTTTCCGGCTTTTTCTCTTCTTTATACCCCATCAGCTTTTCAACATATTTCCCGATAATATCATTTTCAAGGTTTACCTTATCCCCGCACTTCTTCTCCGACAAAATCGTTTCTTTCGCCGTATGGGGAATAATCGAAACACTGAAACTCTCCGCTGTAACCCTTGCAACCGTCAGGCTGATACCGTCAATGGCAACCGACCCTTTCTCAACGATATATTTCATTATACCCCCGTCAGCGCTTATGGTATACCACACAGCGTTTCCGTCACTGCGGATATCGGTTATCACACCAGTGCCGTCAACGTGTCCTGCCACAATGTGGCCGCCGAATCTTCCGTCCGCCGCCATTGCCCTTTCAAGGTTTACATGACTGCCCGGTTTCAGTCCGGAAAGCGAACTGCGGTTTAAGGTTTCGTTCATGACGTCGGCGGTAAAGGTTTTGCCGCTTATCTCTGCGGCTGTCAGGCAGACGCCGTTTACTGCAACGCTGTCACCGGTTTTAAGGTCACTGAAAATCTTCTCTCCGCTTATGACAAGCCGTGTTTCCTTTGCGCCCTTTTTCACTGCCGAAATGCTCCCGATTTCTTCAACAATACCTGTAAACATCAGCGTTTCACCTCCCATTCAATCAGAAAATCCTCTCCGAAACTGCTTATGCGTGGATTTTCCAGCATAAAACCCTCCGCCGGACTGCTTACACCCTCGCCGCCGACAGGTGACGGTGCAGTTTTGCCGCCGAATATTTTCGGGGAAATATACGCCTGCACCTTGCTGACTATTCCGGCTTGCATAGCACTGTAATTAAGCTGTGCGCCGCCCTCTAAGAGAATACTGTCTATTTTCATTTCACCAAGCTTTTGCATAAGTTCTGCAAGGTCGATGTGACCGTCTTTCTCCCCCACACGCAGCAGTTTAACGCCCATTTTCTCGTATTCCTCACTATTTTCCGCTGTTTCAAGACAGGCTATTATTGTGGGGACTTCAAAGGCAGTCCTAACGATATTGCTGTCGGGGGGCGTTCTCAGGTGGCTGTCGCAGATTATCCGGACAGGATTTCTTCCGTTTTCAAGGCGGCAGGTAAGCTGCGGATTGTCAGCAAGGACAGTACCCACACCGACCATTATTCCGGAATACCGCAGACGGCTTTTCTGCACATTACGCCTTGCCGATTCGCCGGTAATCCACTTTGATTCGCCGTTATAACAGGCAATTTTGCCGTCAGCAGTCATGGCGTATTTCATGACAACAAAGGGGGTTTTGTGGGTTATATAGTGGAAAAACACGTCGTTTACAGCGTCACATTCCGCCTTTAAAATCCCGCTCTCCACTTCAATTCCGTGATTTCTTAAAATTTCCGCACCCTTTCCGGCAACCAGCGGATTGGGGTCGTCAGAACCGTAGTACACCTTTTTTATACCGCTTTCAATAATCGCCTCGGTGCAGGGGGGCGTTTTGCCGTAGTGACAGCACGGTTCAAGGGTAACGTAAATTTCTGCGCCGTGCATATCCTCCCTGCAGTTGTTTATGGCGTTTCGTTCAGCGTGAAATTCTCCGCAGCGGTGATGATAGTCACGGCTTATGATTCTGCCGTCTTTGACAATTACCGCCCCCACCATAGGATTGGGAGAAGTGAACCCCATGCCCTTCACCGCCTCGTCAAGGGCGATTTTCATATATTCTTCCTTAGTCACAAAGCGTTCCTCCGAAAACAAAAACGCCCCGGTTTATGCGGAGCGTTCAAAAAATAAAGTCCCCGAAAATTACTTTTCAGGGACAAAAATTTCATCTTATCTTCTTTCATCCAGACTTTACTGTCGGTTCCGGAATTTCGCCGGATCGTGCCAATGGCTCGCAGACTTTAACTGCCGGTAGGGAATCAAACCCTGCCCCGAAGATTATTCTGTTTATTACATTGTATCACTGCTTTATCTGTTTGTCAACAGGAAATTCTGATTTCCATGCAAATAGGTTTTTGCAGTTAATCCGCATTATTGTAGGGGCGACCATTACTCGCCCGTTATTTTCATGATATTTGAAAATTAAAAGGCTTTTGCGACAAACCGCAAAAGCCTTGATTTTTTAGTGACAGTGTTCACATTCGCCGATTTCGCCCACGATTGGCAGCGGGTCAATGCCCTGTCTTGTGTAGTAATCAGAAAGTGCTGACTTGATTGCCTGCTCCGCCAGAACTGAACAGTGGAGTTTTACTGCCGGAAGACCGTCCAGTGCCTCAACGACTGCCTTGTTTGTAAGCTTTAAAGCGTCCTCAATAGGCTTGCCCTTGATAAGCTCAGTAGCCATGGAAGAAGTGGCAACCGCCGCACCGCAGCCGAAGGTCTTGAACTTAACGTCTGAAATAATTCCGTTGTCAATCTTGAGATACATTTTCATGATATCTCCGCACTTTGCGTTTCCAACCTCTCCGATACCGTCTGCATCCTCAATCTCTCCCACATTTCTCGGATTTGAAAAATGGTCAAGAACCTTTTCACTATATAACATTTGAATTTTCCTCCTTGATTTTATAAGCCCTGTCGCCGGGCGTAATATTTTTTATGTTATCCTTATCAACATCAATTACAAACTCCGCCTGCGTACCGCTGCCGACTCTGTTCACATCAACAAGAACAGTCTTTATGTCCATAATGACCGCTTTAAGCTTAGGTATTGTGTCAAGCGGATTGCATATTCCAATTGTATCGCCTGTTCTGAAAATACCCCTTTTTACCCGTCCGGAAATAAGCGTTCTGCAATCGTCCATTGAAGTTGAATGAACAATCTCAAAAATTGACTTGTCCTCTGTTACAGCCTTGTAGTGTCCTGAAGAACGCCTGCGCTTTGAAAGTTCACTGCTGTCAAGAATTACGGTTTTTGTCTTTCGTCCGAATAGTTTTCTGAAAATCCCCGTCAGTGCCAATTACACTGATTCCTCCTTGCAGATACGTTCCCAGAGCGGTGACATATCACGGAGTCGGTTTACGACCTTTGGTACGACCTCCAGAATGTAGTCAACGTCCTCGTCGGTTGTATCCTCGTTTATGGAAAGACGCAGTGAACCATGTGCCACTTCATGTTTAAGACCCAGCGCCAGCAGAACGTGTGACGGGTCAAGTGAACCTGATGTACAGGCAGAACCGGACGATGCGCAGATACCGTTCATATCCAGCATAAGCAGCAGGCTTTCGCCCTCAACGCCCTCAATTGAAATATTGACTGTTCCCGGCAGACGCTTTTCACGGTCGCCGTTAAGACGTGTGCGGGGCAGCTTTAAAATGCCCTCAATAAGCCTGTCACGGAGTACGGCAGTCTTTCTGCCTCTTTCTTCAATGTCAGTGTTTGCAAGCTCCATAGCCTTTGCAAAACCAACGATTGCAGGAATATTTTCCGTACCGGCACGCTTGTTGCGCTCCTGTGCGCCGCCGTATATCAGATTGGTCATCGGAATACCCTTTCTGACATAAAGTGCGCCGACGCCTTTCTGTGCGTGAATCTTGTGTCCGGAAACTGAAAGCATATCAATTCCCTGTGCGTGAACATCTATTTTAACGTGTCCCACAGCCTGAACAGCGTCAGTGTGGAAAATAACGCCCTTTTCCCTGCACACTGCCGCAATTTCTTCAACAGGCTGGATAGTGCCGATTTCGTTGTTTGCGTACATGATAGTAACAATAGCAGTATCCTCACGAATAGCGTTTTTAACGTCCTCCGGCTTTACAATACCGTTTTCGTACACCGGAAGATATGTCACCTCAAAACCGTTTTTCTCCAGTGCCTGACAGGTGTGGAGGATAGCGTGATGCTCAAAGACGGAAGTGATGATGTGCTTTTTGCCCTTTGGAGCAAGTCTTTCACAGACTGAACGGATAGCCCAGTTATCAGACTCCGAACCGCAGCTTGTGAAGAAAATCTCAGACGGCTCTGCACCGATTGATTTTGCAACAGTTTCCCTTGCTGTTTCAAGGGCTTTTTTTGCACTTCTTCCAAGCTCATAAATGCTTGAAGCGTTTCCGTACTGCTCTGTAAAATACGGCATCATAGCCTTGAGTACAGGCTCTGAAACCTTAGTTGTAGCGGCATTGTCCGCATAAATAAATCTTTTTTCCATTGTAAAAACCTTCTTTGGTATTAATATGTGTATTTGTCACGCTGCATAACTGCAAGCCTGTCACATCTTTCGTTTTCGGGGTGTCCGGCATGACCCTTTACCCACACAAAAGTGACCTTGTGTTTTTCAAGGAGGGGCAGAAGCTTTTCCCACAGGTCAACGTTCAGCGCCGGCTTTTTGTCGGACTTTATCCAGCCTTTTTTCTTCCAGCCGTAGACCCAGCCTTTTGTGATACTGTCAACAACGTATTTGCTGTCGGTGGTAAGAGTGACCTCACAGGGTTCTTTCAGGGCAGAAAGACCGCTGATAACCCCTGTAAGCTCCATGCGGTTGTTGGTAGTTTCATGCTCACCGCCGGAGAGTTCCTTTATATGTTCGCCGAACCGCAGAATAACTCCATAGCCGCCGGGACCGGGGTTTCCGCTGCAGGCACCGTCTGTAAAAATCTCAACCTTTTTTATGCCATTCACCTCTGTTTTTTTGTCGCAATGATTATTATAACTCTTTTTTTGAAAATTAGCAAATTTGTTAGCCTGTGATAACATTTGCATAAACCAGACAGTCAACTACGCCCGCCGAAATTTTTACCTCTGTGCCGCCCTGACTGTATCCGCTTATTTTGTATGAATAAGCCTTTTCGTTCCCTCATCAATGGCTTCTGCAAGCACCCTCAGTTCAGAAAGCGTATTCTGCGGACAAAGGCTTATTCTCAGCGCAGAATCCGCAAGCTGCGGTTTAAGACCAAATTCCGTCAGCACTCCGCTCTGTGCTCCCTTTGAACACGCTGAACCGCTTGAAACAAAAATCTCCTTTGATTCAAGGTAGTGCAGCATTATCTCCGAACGTATTCCGGGGACGGATATATTGATAATATAAGGTGAACAGTTTTCACCGGAATTGACCACAATCCCCTCAATGCTCTCCAATCTCTGACAAAACAGCTTTTTCAGTCTTTCAATTTCATCATAGCGCTGCTGTACATTGCCGCTTAACGCTTTCACAGCCGCCCCGAATGCCGCTATCATAGGAACGTTTTCCGTTCCGGGACGGAATCCCTTTTCCTGATTGCCGCCAAAAAGCATACCGGAAATATGAAGTCCTTTTTTGATGTAAAGTCCGCCGACTCCTTTGCAGCCATAAATTTTATGTGCGCTCATTGAAACAAGGTCAGCATTTACAGTATTAACTTTGACAGGCAGTTTCATGAATCCCTGCACGGCGTCGCAGTGGGTTATACACTGGGGAAACTTTTTCTTGATACCGTAAAATGCACGTCTTACCGGAAGAATATACCCTGTTTCATTGTTGACCAGCATTATACTCACAAGGCAGGTTCTCTCGTCAACGGCGTTAATAATCTGTTCATGGGATATTTCGCCGGTCTTGTCCGGAGATATTCTCACAATCTCAAAGCCCCTGTTTTCAAGTTCATTCATTGCCGCCTTGACAGAAGCGTGTTCAACGGAAGTGGTGACTATTTTAGGACGCCTTTTGCCGTATGCAGCAGCAGTACCCAGAATTGCTGTGTTATTGCTCTCGGTCGCTCCGGAGGTAAAGTAAACGCATTCCGGCGGACAGGCAAGCTCCTTTGCAATTATTTTTCTGACGTTATCCGTCACAAGCTGTGCTTTCAGCCCCTTTGAATGGAGGGAAGACGGGTTGCCGTAATTTTCCGTCATGCAGTCAACAGCCGCATTGACTGCCTCTCTGCACGGCTTGGTGGTTGCAGCATTATCAAGATATATTTCCATAGAATCAGTCCGTTTCTTTAAAATTACAATAATGAATATTATTATACCATATTTAACGTAATATTTCAACATTTGCGAATTTGTAGGGGGCGACCACTGGCCGCCCGTTATTTACTGTGATATTTTGATTCGGGCGAGCAATGCTCGCCCCTACATAAAAATAATAAAAAAAGGCATTACCGCCCAAAGACGATAATGCCCTGATTATTTTAGTAGTAAACAAATCCGAAATTCGGTGATTTCAGTCCAAGATATACTCTGAAATCATTTCCCTTGATTGTCACCTGACCATCAACAACAACATAAGCCGCATAGCCGCCGTCGCCCTCAATTACGGATATCCAGTTTGACGGATCGTCCGACAGTGTAATGCCCAGATTTGATTCAAGGTCAGCCCTTACTTCGTCAGCGCTTATTACTTCAACAGTACCGTAATGCGGGTCGCACTCGCTGTCGTATTCGCAGTAAACGCTTCTCAGATAAGGGATATCCTGATAGAAAATATCATAGCATGACGCTGTACTTCCGCCGCTTGACGCACAGAACATAGCCAGCGCATAACTGCCGTCATAGTAAATTGCCTCTCCCAGAACTGACTTTACAGCGTCAATAACATTCTGCGGAGGGTTTGACTTGGGATAAAGGTCACCGGCACTTCCGCCCTTATACATGATATATGTATAAACTGCGACTGCCTGCGCTTTTATTGCCTCGTTTGCCATAGAGCCGCCGACTTCGTTATATGTTACCATTGAAACGATATCCAGCACAGAGCCGCTTACTCCGCCGGCAGAAATTGTAGCATCTGTTTTTCCGGTATTCTGAATGTATGTACCCGGATAATAGTGCTGGAGAATCTGCTGATAGTTCCAGCCTGAATAACTTGCATAATGGTTTGCACCGTTCTGGCTCATGCCAACGCCGTGACCGTAGCCATAGGTCGTAAAGGCAAAGTTGCCCGGCGCAACATCAACAGTGTCTGATTCCGGACGCTGAACTGGTGCAGAGCCTGTTTCCGGTACTATCTGAATTGCCTGATAGTCCGAATCAGGTTCAATATAGCTTATGCCTGTATCGTTGACAACAACGCCCTCCGGCTGTGCTTCTGTAGGCTCTTCTGTCGGCACTTCAACTGTTTCATAGCTTACAAGTGAGAGATTTTCTCTGTAATCAGACAAGTCAGCTTTCCACCATGCAGTAACCTCGTATTCTTCACCGATCGCTGCGGTTGTTTCAGGAATTTCCGTTTCGGCAGCAGGAGCTGTAGTTGCCTGTGTTGCCTCCTGTTTGTCTTCCACCGCTGAAACACTTTTGGTATTAAGCATTGCCGTAAACAGAGCAGACCCCAGTAAAACAGCAGCTGTAAGAACCGCCATGCCCTTTCGTGGTATTCGTAATTCCATATTTTCACTCCAAACTTTTCATGTCTTCAGACCAGTTTACTGGTCATCGTCGTCATCTTCCTCTGAATCAGCACTGTCAGCAGGCTTGTCTGCGCCCTGTACCTTATCAATGCTGTCCACCGTTTCGTGGTCACGCAAACGTCTTGCGACGACGAGTAAGCGTGAATTATCTTCGTCCAAATGGCAGGTCTGGAGAGTAAGAAGCTTATCTCCGTATGCCACATCAATATCCGGCGATATCATAGATCTGTCCTGAACTGTTTCAACATATTTGTTGAAATCCTTTTCGGTGTCAAGTTCCTCCTGATCCCAATAGGCAAACTCTTCACCGTAGGCACTTTCGCCGTAATCGCCGTAAGTAAGCAAAACGCCGAAGATAATATATTGATAATCCCTGTAATTCGAGCTGAACTCAATTATAGGATTTTCGTCATAAAATGAAGGATCCTGTCTGTAATAATGCAGGGTTGCAAACTTTGAGCCGTTGAGCATATTGTGTCCGTAAAGCACAATATTTTCTGACTGCTTGCTTTCGTCAGCATTAAAATCATCTCTGTAGTCCATAAAAATGGAACCGGATTCAAGATACTCTCTGTCAAGATCCCTATGCAGATAATATGCGTTGCCCTCTGTATCAAGGTCATCTCCATGATACTGAACAACAGGGTAATCAACATAGGTGTTGCTGATTTTTATGTAGCCTACAACATCCTTGTTTTCATGCAGCAGTACCTTTGCAAGACCGGTAAGACCCGGCTCGTCCGAGAAATTTTCGATTACCGGCAGTTCAGGCTCTGTCGGAGCCTCTGTAACCGGTTCTAAAACATCAGCAGCGGAGCTTATCTCTTTTTTATCTTCCTTTCCGCCGAAAATCATAACTGCGCCAAGCGCAATAACTGCGACTGCGGCAGTGCAGCCGATAGTAATTAATCCTTTTTTTGATAACATTTTGTTCAAGTCCCTTTCATACGATGTCTTTCAGAGCCACAGATTTTAACGGCTCATATTTTATTCTGATGTAAGCGGATAGCCTTCAAATTCGGCGTCCGGATCGTATGTCTCATCGTTCCAGTTGTAATATATCGACGGCCACAGAATGTTCGGATTATCTCTTACATTATCTGTTCCCTCATAAGGGTCTTCACCGTCACGCACAAGTCTTGCCATAACAATAAGTCTGCCTGTGTCAAACGCACTGTTGCAGGTTGAAAGCGTCAGCAGCTGGTCGCCGTATCTGACATCGACATCATTGAATGTAAGCGCACGCCTTTTAGCGTTGTTTACAAATTCGTAGAAGTCCTCCTCACCGGCAAAGTTCAGGTAATTCCAGCAGTCAAACTTTGTGTCGGACTCGTCCTCTGCGTCTATAATAAAGTAAGCAAATATCTTGTATTTATAGGTTTCATAGTTTGAGCTTAGCTCAATAATCGGGTGCTCGCTGTAGAAACCGTTCACGTCCTCATACTGCTGAAGTCCGCCGAACATTGAACCGTCCTTCATGTCGTGACCGTAAACTATCAGATTCTGCGAATTTTCAAGCACCTTGACACCGTCAACAACATAGTCGAAGTAATTTCTCCAGTCAAGGAAAATAGTACCCGCCTTGGCGTCCTCTTTATCAATATTCTTGTTTAAGTAATATTCGTTGCCGTCTTCCTTTCTGCGCTGAACAACAGGATAGCTGATGTCAGTACCCGGAATCTTGATATATCCGACAACGTCCTTGTTTCTTTCAAGGAGCAGCTTTGCGCCCTCTTTTAATTCCCAGTTTTTATATGCAGTCTGTTCTGCGCCGTCATCTGCGGTAGAATCGGGAAGCGGATTTTTGTTTGCGTCATCATAGATTTCTTCTATTTCATTTCCAAGCTGTCTGTTCTTGTAGTTTTCCCAGTAATAGTCAACAATAAGGAAAAGACACACGCTGAAAACCAGCACCGCAGCAAGAAAAACGATTTTTCTGATTACTTCCGGAATGCTGTCGCCCTTCCACGGAACAAGTCCTCTCACAACGTCCTTATAGGTCTTTTTCTGATTGGAGAGATCCCTTTTCTGGGGAAGATTGTCCGGCATTACCTCAAGCATCTGCTGTAAGAACTCAAAAACTCTGTAAGCCGTGTTCATTCTGATATTGTCACGGCTCTTGTCCTCAAGCTGCCACAGTTTCAGAAGCTTTACAATACGCTTTTTGCCGCAGCTGATACCCACATAGACAGTGCCCACCGGCTTTTCCGGCGTACCGCCTCCGGGGCCCGCTGTTCCGGTAACAGAAATGCATATATCAGCCCCCGACTGTTTCTGAAGTCCGGCAACCATGGCAAGCGCCACCTGACGGCTTACTGCGCCGTACTGTTTGAACATGGACTTCGGAACGCCGAGAAATTCATGCTTTATCTTGTTTGAATAGGTGCATACCCCGATTTCAAAAATCTTTGACGCACCCGGAACTGATGTAATCAGTTCAGAAAGAAGTCCTCCGGTACAGCTTTCAGCTGTTGCGATAGTAACCCCTTTAATTAATAACAATTTTACTACATCTGTAACCAATTTGTCAAGATTTTCGGGGGTCACTTCATTAGATTGTACCATTTCGTCATAATTTACATCCGGTTTTTCCATATTTTCACCAAATTTTCGTTCACAAAATTAACTTATAATTTACAAATCAAGATTAAATATTTTCAGTTCCGTTTCATTTACAGCCTTTTCCACAAGTTCCGAAAAGTCAAAGCTGTTCTGTGCCGCCTCAACGTCCGCAAGCAGCGGTCTTACCTTCGGGTGACGGGGAGTAAATACCGTACAGCAGTCCTCATAAGGGAGAACGGAAGTGTCAAAGGTGTCTATCTTTCTTGCGATTTCGACAATTTCAGTCTTGTCCATTCCTATAAGCGGACGGAAAACAGGCATTCTGCACACAGCATCCGTACAGGCAATAGCGTTCATAGTCTGGCTCGCAACCTGTCCCACGCTTTCGCCGGTTATCAGCGCCATGCACTTTTCCCTGTCGGAAATTCTCTGGGCAATTTCCATCATAAGTCTTCTCATTATAATAGTGAAAAACTCTTCCGGACAATTGTTCTTTATAGCCTCCTGAATCTCCGTAAATGGAACACAGAAAAAGGCAATGCTTCCGCAGTAAGGCGTAAGCTTTTCGCAAAGCTGTTCAACCTTGAGCCTTGCTCTTTCTGATGTGTAAGGAGGACTTACATAGTGTATTGCAGAAATGTGTACCCCTCTTTTTGCAAGCATATAACCTGCCACAGGGCTGTCGATACCGCCGGAAAGCAGCAGCATGGCGTGTCCGCTTGTTCCAACAGGCAGTCCGCCAGCGCCCTTGATGTTTTCACCGTGTACATAAGCTTTTGTATCACGGATTTCAACAGTGACAGTCACCTCCGGATTGTTCACGTCAACGCTTAAATTGTGGAAACGTGAAAGCAGTACCCCGCCCAGTTCACGGCATATTTCCGGGGATTTCATAGGAAAGCTTTTGTCTGCTCTTTTGGCTGTTACCTTGAATGTTGAGGCACAGCTTAAAGCGTCCTCCAGATATTCAAGGCTTACCCTTTTGATATCCTCAAAGTCCTTTTCACACACAGCCGCACGGCACAGTGCCGCAATACCGAAAACCTTTTTAAGGCGGTCAACCGCCTCTTCGGTATCATAAAATTTGTCCGCCGGTGTTATGCAGATTGTGGACTGCGCTCTTGTAATCTCAGTCTTTCCAAGGCTTTTTATGCGTCTTTTTATATTTTTAACGAGAATGTCCTCAAAGGTTCTTTTGTTAAGTCCTTTAAGCGCCATTTCGCCGTATTTCACCAAAATAATTTCCTGCATTTTTAAGATTCCTCTTTCGTTATTCAAAATAAAAAAGCTCCTCGAAATTCTTTTCAAGAGCCACACAAATCAGTAAGGCAAGCTTTGCGCTTGGACAGAACTGGTTATTCTCAATTGAGCTTATGGTCTGACGTGAAACGCCTACCATTTCCGCAAGCTCTCCCTGTGATAATTTCTTTTCAGTTCTGACATTCTTCAGACGGTTCTGAAGTATTAAACTCTCCATATATATCCTCCTGTCAGAACTCAATAATAAGAAGTATTGTCCAGCATATCACTGCCACAGCAGACATTATCCCAAAAATAAGATCGCCCTTTCTGCGCAGCTTGATAAATCTGTAAAGGTTGTCAGCACAGCAGTATGACATTGCCATTATACAGTATGGATAAATACTTCTTCCCTTTATAATGCTCAGAATGATAAAGACAATACACAGCACACATACCACAACTCCGGAAATTCTCAGAGCGTCAAGGTAAATTTTCTGTTCTCTTTCGTCAGGACCGTCTTCACGTCCCCGTTTAAGAATTTCGTCCTTATCCATAATGAATCGAGTCCTTTCTGCGGCATCATTCAGGCAATACCGCAAAATCAGCTGTAATACCTTATTTATAATACCATATCAGCGTTATAATGTCAAGGAAACTTGACATATTTTTCACGAAAAAGCTTTAAGGCAATACCGCACAATTATTGTCGTACAGATGCGCAGTCAGATTTTTTGTCAGATCGCATAAAAATCTTGCAGGCATACTGGCGTATGTCAAGAGATTTTTGTGTGATATGACGGAAAAGCTGCAAGCAGATGTGCGGCAAAAGCGATAGCTGCTAATTGTGCGGTGTTGCCTTAAGTAATTTTCCACAATGAAGAATATACCAATTTGTTTATTATGCTGTATTTTCAGCACATCTGTTATGTTTTTTGATAATTATTATTGACAGCTGAAATTCAGAGAACTATAATGAATTTATAAAGATATAAACATTTTTGTGCTAAGGAATTTCCGCATGAGTACTATTCTGCGGCATTGCCTTAAACGAGGAGGAATTCACAATGAAAAAATTTGCCAGAAGAGTGTCTTCAGCCCTGACTGCGGCAGCTCTGCTTCTGACAGTCACGTCAGCAGTACCGGGTATCAGCGCAGCAGAGGAAGATACAGACGTCATTTTCAGCGACGAATGTGAAAATCTGACCCTTTCCGAGGGTATGCAAATCTGGACTTCTGTCTACGACAAACAGCTGCCGGGATATTCGGGAGAGGGCTTTGTCTATGTAAGAGGTGACAGTTTCAGCTTTACTGTTGATGCTCCGGAGGACGGTCTGTATGACCTGAATTTCAGATGCGCACAGCTTGAAACAACCGAGGGACTGCGTTTGCAGACTGTCAATGTAAACGGCAAAAAGCTTGAAAAATGGCTGCCTTATCTCAACGAATGGACAGATGTCAACTTCGGCAGAGTAAGGCTCAACAAGGGCGAAAACACCTTTGAAGTTACAGGCAGCTGGGGCTATGCTGAATATGATACTGTTACAGTATCCAAAGCAAAAGTGCCGGAACTGAACATCGAACCGACTCTTTCAGACAAAAACGCCACAAAAGAAACACAGGGACTTATGAATTATCTCTGCGATGTTTACGGCGAGCACATAATTTCCGGTCAGCAGGAAATTTACGGCAATGGACACACCGAAGACCAGCCTGCCGGATACAGTGGAAAATATCTTCAGGGATATGAGTCCGAGTTTGAATGGATACACGATAATTTCGGCGTTTACCCTGCAATAAGAGGTTTTGACTACCAGAACGTTAACCCGCTTTACGGCTGGGACGACGGCACAACTGAAAGAATTATCGAATGGGCAAACGAGCGCAACGGTATTCCGACAGTCTGCCAGCATATAAGCTTACCGACTGATTTTGCAAATTACACAATCGGCGACGAAGTGGACTGGTCAGCTGCATCATATAAGCCAAACAGTTCATTCAGCGTTAAAAACGCAACTATTGAGGGTACAAAGGAATATGAATACACCATGCTCTGCATTGATCTCCTTGCACAGGAGCTTCTGAAAATACAGGACGCAGGAATACCGGTTATTTTCAGACCATACCACGAGGCACAGGGAAACTATGACGGAAACAACGGACAGGCATGGTTCTGGTGGGGACAGGAAGGTCCTGAACCTTACGTTGCCCTCTGGAGACAGCTTTATACAACACTTACCGAAAAATACGGTCTGCACAACCTTATCTGGGAATTCAACAGCTACCTCTTAAACGGCTATGAGGACTGGTATCCGGGAGATGAGTATGTTGATATCGTGGGATTTGACAAGTACAACTGCATATACAACAGAACAGACGGTCTTTCTGACTGCCCTAACGAAGATGCAATTTCAGACACATTCTATAAGCTTGTTGACCTGACAAACAATACAAAGCTTGTTTCAATGCCGGAAAACGACACAGTTCCAAGCCTTGAAAATATGCTGATTGAAAAGGCAAACTGGCTCTATTTCTGCGTATGGTACGACAACGGTTCGGAAAACTTCCTTTCGGGTACTAACAAGAACAATCCGGAAACACTGAAGGAAGTATATCAGAGTGACTACTGCATTACTCTTGATGAACTCCCAGACTGGAAAAACTACGGCATGGGCGATATCCAGCCGACTGAACCAACAGAAGAAACTGAGCCTACGGAAGAAACCACAGAAACACCGACAACAAATCCGGACATTGATTTTATTCCGGGTGACATAAGGGAAGACGGCGTGGTCAATGTATTTGACGCTGTTGCGCTGAGAGACTGGCTTATACATATGTCACAGGTTGATATGGGACTCCAGTATCCGGAAGCTTCTGCCCGTGATACAAACGGCGACGGATGGGTTGAAGTAAATGATCTTGTATTACTTCACCAGTACCTTGTCGGCAAGGACGTTGAACTTAAATATTATACAGGAGAATAAACTTTAAGGCGGCTTGATTTTAAGCCGCCTTTTTTCAAGGTCATTTTTCCCAATAAAAAAAGCGTTTTCTTGTCGAATGTGCTATATTTTCAGCATATCACTTATATTTTTTTGTATTGATTATTGACATTTTCAGTTTATAAAGTTATAATGTATAAAGAGAAGTTTTTTTCTTAATCAAAAAAGGGGGATATGTACGATGATAAAAGCACTTAAAAGACTATCTTCTGCACTGACTGCGGCGGCTATGGTTTTCACTGCCTCTGCTGTAATGCCGTCAGCAATTGCTGCGGAAGATTCAGACGTCATTTTCCAGGCAGAATGTGAAACTCTTGGCGAGGACACACAGTTATGGACATCAATTTACGACAAACAGGTTCCGGGATATTCCGGCGAGGGATTCGCTTACCTTACAGCAAGCAACATTGCATTTGAGGTGGAAGCTCCTGAAGAGGGTATGTATGAAATCAATGTAAGGTATGCACAGATACTCGACGAGAATGGCAGACTCCAGACTCTTGCTGTAAACGGCTCGGAATACAGCACCACCCTTCCATATTCTGACACATGGCAGGACTATCAGTTCGCAATGGTCAGACTGAAAAAGGGTGTCAATACTTTTGAATTCATGCCAAAATACGGCTATGCCGCACTTGATACTATCACAATAACAAAAGCAACATTCCCTGAACTTAAAGTATCACCGACTCTTTGCGACAAAGACGCTACCAAGGAAGCACAGAGCCTTATGAACTACCTCTGCGACGTATACGGAAACGGTATACTCTCCGGACAGCAGACTATTTACGGCGGCGGTCATGGTGTTACTACTACTATCCGCTATGATTCTGCAACCAATACCTGCGTTGACTCCGACGGAAAAACATACAGCTTTGATGAAGCTGACAAGGCTGTTGCTGATGACGGTTCAACATTTGTATGGAAGTGCGTGGGCGATGACGGTCAGGTATACAACTACAATTCACAGAACCGCAACTACACTTATAATGAATATGACAGAGAGTTAAAGTATCTTCAGGAAACTGTGGGTGATATGTCCGCAATACAGGGCTTTGACTTTGGTGCAAACTGCCCTTGCTATCAGTGGGACGATGGTTGTGTTGAGCGTATGATAGACTGGACAAACAACAAAAACGGTATCTGCACAGCCTCATGGCATATTAACGTTCCTACCGCTCTTGCAGACTATACTTTAGGCGAACCGCTGGACTTCTCAAAGACCACATACAGTGAAAAATGTGATTTCAGCCCATCCAACGCCTATACAGAGGGTACACTTGAATATGACTACTTCCAGCTTTGTATAGCTAACCTTGCAGAACAGCTCCAGAGATTGCAGGACGCAAATGTTCCGCTTATTTTCCGTCCTCTCCACGAAGCAGACGGAAACTACTCCAACGGCGGTACATCATGGTTCTGGTGGGGCAAGGAAGGTCCGGAGGTTTATAACAATCTGTGGAAATTCCTCCAGAGCGAACTCCAGGACAAGTACGGCATACACAACCTTATCTGGGAACAGAACCTGTATGCATGGTCATCCACATCAGCTGAATGGTATACAGGTGATGAATATGTTGATATCGTAGGATACGATAAGTACAACACACAGTACAACCGTCACGACGGCAAAACAAGCGGTCCGAACTTAGACGCTGAATCGGGCATTTTCTGGAAACTGTATGACACAGTAAAGGGCAACAAAATGGTTTCCATGCCGGAAAATGACACTATCCCTGCACTTGACAATATTCTGATAGAGAATGCAGGCTGGCTGTATTTCTGCCCGTGGTACGACGAGGAAAGCTCACCGAAATTCCTGTCCGGTTCTGATTATCAGGATATTGACGAACTGAAGAAGATTTACACAAGTGATTACTGCATTACTTTAAGCGAACTCCCTGACTGGAAGAATTACGAATCCGGAGAACTGCCGACAAATCCGACAGAAGAACCAACCGAAGGACCTACTTATCCAGAGGATTTAGGTTTCATTCCGGGTGACGTAAAGGAAGATGAGATTATCAATGTATTTGACGCTGTTGCGCTGAGAGAAATACTTATTAATTCAACTGATAATTTCCCATTAGGCTTACTTGGTGCCACAGCAAGTGACACAAACGGAAACGGAACTATTGAAGTTGCCGACCTTGTATTACTTCACGAGTACCTTGTCGGCAAGGACGTTCAGCTTAAATATTATACAGGTGAATAAACTTTAAGGCGGCTTGATATAGCCGCCTTTTTTATTTGCAAATTATAAAATAACGTGCGACCAATGGTCGCCCCTACTAAATCATTTTCACCATTAATACTGCATTTTCAAACGGACTGCGATAATAATTCTTTCGCAGTCCGTTTTGTTTAAAGCCGTGTTTCTCATAAAGTCCCCTTGCCGGAGCATTGCTCTCTCTGACTTCAAGGTAAACTGTTTTCACCCCAAGCTTTCGCAGTTCATCTTCAAATGCAGTCACAAGCATTCCGGCAATACCGGATTTTCTGTGTTTTTCCGACACTGCAATGTTTAAAAGTTCAGCCTCGTCAAGGACGTATGAACCGTTGAGAAATCCCACAACTTCGCCGCCCCGGACCGCCGCAAAAATCAGTGCATTGGGGTTTTCAAGCGCCTGTTCAAATGCGTTTTCAGACCAGCCGCCGGGGATACAGTTTTTTTCCAGCTCCGCTATCTGCCCTATGTGGGATTTGTCCGCCCTTACAACATCAGCCCTTTGCGTCATACCAGCTTTCACCCCTGTTCACGTCCGCAGTCAGCGGCACTTTCAGTTCACAGGCGTTTGTCATCTCGTGGGACAGTATTTCCGCTGCCCTGTCAGCGTCCTCACGGCTGCACTCAACGATAAGTTCATCATGCACCTGCAAAATCAGTTTAGCGTCCGGCACTTCGGCTTTGAGCCTGTTGTAAACTCTTACCATTGCGATTTTGATAATGTCCGCCGCACTGCCCTGAACCGGCGTGTTCATAGCGATTCTCTTGCCCGCCGCCTGCATATTCTTATTGGATGCCGAAAGCTCCGGAACATACCTTTTTCTGCCGAACATTGTTGTAACATAGCCGTCTTTTTTGGCGTTTTCAACCGTTTCATTCATGAACTTTTCAACGTTGGGGAAATTGTGAAGATAGTCTTTAATATACTTTTTCGCCTCATAAACGCTGACGTTTATATCCTTGGAGAGGGAGAATGCGCCGATACCGTAGATAATGCCGAAGTTTACCGCCTTTGCCGCACTTCTCATTTCCGGCGTTACCATTTCAGCCGGCAGACCGAAAACCTGTGCCGCTGTTGCCGTGTGAATATCTGCACCCTCATTGAATCCCTTAATCATTGTTTCGTCACCGCAGATATGGGCAACTATTCGCAGTTCAATCTGGCTGTAGTCGGCGTCAAGGAGTATTCTTCCGTCCTGTGCCACGAAAAATTTACGCATTTCACGTCCCAACTCCGTCCTGACAGGTATATTCTGCAAATTAGGCTCTGTGGAGGAAATTCTGCCTGTTCTTGTTTCAGTCTGACGGAATGATGTGTGGATTCTGCCGTCGGCGGCTACGGTTTTAAGCAGTCCCTCAACGTAGGTGGAATTAAGCTTTGTCAGCTGACGGTAGCGCAGGACAAGGTCTATAACCGGATAGTCGCCCCTCAGTTCCTCCAGTATTTCTGCACCAGTTGAATAACCTGTCTTGGTTTTCTTTTTAAGGGGTACGCCCATTTCAACGAGTACTTCGCCCAGTTGTTTCGGAGAGGAGATATTGAACTCCTTGCCGCACATAAAGTATATCTGCGACTCCAGTCCGCCTATCTCGTCAACGAGGTCTTCGCCGAACTTTTTAACCCCCTCCACGTTTATACCAACTCCGTCATGCTCCATTGACGCCAGCACCTCTGTCAGGGGCTGTTCTATCTCAAGCATAAGCGCTGACATGCCCTGTGCTTCAATTTCCTTTTTCAGCGCACTGCAAAGTTCCGGCAGGCTTGCAATATCCGCCCAGTCCCCTGCCGACTTGTAATAGGGCGAATCGTAGCGGAAACAAAGCTTTTCAATGCTGTACTCCGACGAGGACGGGTCAAGGAGATACGCCGCAATTTCACCGTCGAACGCCATTTCCACAAGGTTTTTTCCTCCGGCAAAGCAAATCCTGTACATTGGTTTTGCGCCGAATGTGTATTTTTTTGCTCCGCATGAAAGCAGTCTTACGATATAATCATTATCTGATGTGGTATATATATTGCACTGACTGCCACTGCTTTTCTCATAAAGCTGCAAAACGCCGTCACGGTAAAGACAGTAAAGGCTGTCGCTCTTTTCAAGATTTTCGAGAGTTTCGCTGTCGATATCTTTTTGCACTGCCTCAATCTCCGCCGCCTTAACCACCTTTTCCGCCGCCTTTTTTTCAGACGGTTCAAGGTTAAGCTTTTGCAGAAGCTTGGACATTTCAAGTTCTGTCAGCAGTTCGCTGAGTTTTTCGCTGTCACGCTCCGCCGGAATGTACTTGCTGATATCCGTTTCAACCGGTGCTTCAAGGCAGATAGTTGCAAGCCACTTGCTCTGCTCTGCCGATTCCTTACCATTAACAAGCTTGTTGTAAACGCTTTTGGTCAGTCCGGCGCTGTCTAAATTTTCGTAGAGATTTTCAATGGTTTTCCACTCTGAAATCAGCTTGCCTGCGGTTTTCTGTCCGACGCCGGCAACTCCGGGGATATTGTCGGAGCTGTCCCCCATAAGGGCTTTTAAATCTATGAGGTGTATGGGTTCAAAGCCGTAGTCCTCTTCAAACTTTGCCGGAGTGTAAATGACAGTTTCCTTTGTGGTGGCAAGGCGCACTGTCACCTTATCGTTTACAAGCTGTAAGCTGTCCCTGTCCCCTGTCACGATATAGCACTCGTTTCCGCTGTCGGCACAGGCTTTTGAAAGTGTACCCAGAACATCGTCCGCCTCGTACCCCTCACACTCCACGATTTTCACGCCCATATAGGTCAGCAGTTCCTTTACAAGGGGCAGCTGCTGGGCGAGTTCCTCCGGCATACCCTTTCGGTTAGCCTTGTAAAAATCCGCCGCTTTATGGCGGAATGTTGGTGCTTTCAAGTCGAACGCAACAGCAACGCAGTCCGGCTGAACCTCCTCAACGTTTTTGAAGTATATGTTCATAAAGCCGAAAATTGCGTTTGTGTAAACTCCATTTTTATTTGTAAGCAGTCTTATACCGTAATACGCACGGTTCAGAATGCTGTTTCCGTCAATTGCAAGTAATTTCATGTTCTCTCCGTCGCCGCCTTTCCGGTATACGGCTCACCGTATTTTGTCGTAAGCAATATTTGTGCAATGTTTACCTTTATTATTATAGCAGATTTTTCAGGAAAACACCATGCTTTTTGCAAAAATAATAAGGACGCTCCCGAAAGAACGTCCCTTTGAAATTACTTATTATTCATTATTTCCCTTGCAATTCCGACTGCATCGTAAAGATCAACTGTACCGTTGCCGTCATAGTCAGCAATTATCTTTTCAGAGGCGGTAAAATTTCTCATGCCGATTAAGCTCTTTGAAATTTCAATTGCATCGTAAAGGTCAATAACACTGTCATTGGTTGCGTCGCCGTATACTGCGTTGAACATATCTACTGTTATTGCGTAGTATGACCCTGTGGTATCCTCCGGAGTTGTTCCCGGGCGAATAAGTCCAAGACCGTCACATATCTGCTTTGCAAGTGCAAAATGTTCCTCAAGAGTTATTTCAGTATTTGGCACAACACGATATTTATAATACTGATCATCTCCCGCTGATGTGTTTTCCACTTTAACAACACTGCAGTCCAGCCCGTTTTCCTCTACATATTTCTCCAGTTCAGCAAACAACTCAGTTTTTTCAACAGGTACAAACTTCTGGCTTTCCGAATCGTATTCCCAGTCAGTACCTGAATATTCAGTCAGGTAATCGCAATATATCATAGTTGGTGAGCTGATATCACCATAATAAATGAAATCCTTTATCAGTCCATTTTCTTTCAATTCAGAACAAATCTCTCTTACCTTTTTAGGAGTTTCGGGACTGATATTTTTGTCTGTAACAGTGAATAATGCACATTTTGAATCATCTCCGAATGTATAGTCATTTATACTGAACTCATAGGTTGTGTAATACTTGCCGAGAATTTCTATCACCTTATTGCAATAATTTTCAATGCTTTTAGAAACAACAAAGGTATATTTATTGTCCTGAATTTCCTCATATATGTAAGTTCCGTTTCCGCTTTTGTTTGCGTAAATCGTATAAGGGTTAGGAGTGTTTGGATTATCTATCCAGTTGAACGATTCCCACAGACCGCTGTCATCGACTTCATAGTAATCCGCCATAAATTCTGCGTATTCATCAGAGGATTTATCAAACTCTATATAAATTGAGCTTGCCGGAACTGATGTAACCAATCCTGTGCAGAAGATTGCAGACGCTGCAACTGATGCAATACGGGCAAGAAGTTTTTTTGATTTTTTCATAGAATCAGCCTCCTTAAAATGTGTACAAAATATAAATCGTCCAAATCACTTGTTACATATATTATACCACACAAATATAAAATGTCAAGCCATATTTTGAAAAATATTTCTTTTTTATAACAAAAGGACGCTCCCGAAAGAACGTCCCTTTAAAATTATTTATTATTCATTATTTCCCTTGCAATTCCGACTGCATCGTAAAGGTCAACTGCGCCGTCGCCGTCATAATCAGCAATTATCTTTTCCGTATCGGTAAAGGTTCTCATACCCATAAGGCTCTTAGAGATTTCAACTGCGTCGTAAAGGTTGATAGTGCTGTCATTGGTAGCGTCGCCGTATACTGCGTTGAACATATCTACTGTTGTGGCGAATGACGAACCGCCAGATTCAAGAATAACGACACGGGAACTCAATCCAAGATCATCATAAATCTGCTGTGCAAGTGCCACCTGCTCTTCATGGGTTGCTTCCCAATTTGGTACAACATTACATTCAGAATCCTCTGTAACGATTTCACAGTCAAGTCCTTTTTCTTCAACATAGCCTTCCAGCTGTGAAATCACTTCAGGCTTATTATAGCAGCCATATTGCGTCGGATGCCAGATAACCTGCTGAAAATCACTTACATCACCATAATAAATGAAGTCTTTTATCAGACCTTTTTCTTTCAGTTCAGAACAGATTGCTCTTGCATTTTTAACAGTTTCAGATGTGAGATTTGGGTCTGTGACCTGATAAAATGGATTATTATCTTCATCATAGCTAAGAAATACTTTATATCCGGAATCAAATTCATCAAGAATTGACTGAACAGTTTCCTGCCCGGCATAAGTATCCTCTGTCTTTACCAATGTAAATCCAAAACGAGAGCCCTCAATTTCTTCCATCAGATAGCATCCGCTTGTTTTTTGGCTTGCGTAATATTTACGAACAGGATTTATAGCGCCGCTGTTGTAATCATCTATTCCAAAAAGTCCGATTTTTTCAACTTCGGTATAACTTTCCAGAAAGGAATCATATGCTTCAGAATCTCTGTCTATAAAGGTAAAAAACGCACTTGCCGGAACAGAAGTAACCGCTGCTGCGCAGAATACAGCCGAAGCCGCAATTGATGCCACACGGGCAAGAAGTTTTTTTGATATTTTCATAGTATCAGCCTCCTTAAAATGTGTACAAAATATAAATCGTCCAAATCACTTGTTACATATATTATACCACACAAATATAAAATGTCAACCCATATTTTGAAAAATATTTCTTTTTTATAACAAAAGGACGTCCCCGAAAGAACGTCCTTTAGAATTATAAATTACTCATAATATACTTTGCAATTTCAATTGCGTCATAAAGGTTCACAGCACCGTCGCCGTTGTAATCGGCAATTGACTTTTCTTCCTCTGTGAAAGTCCTCATGCCCATGATGTTTTTGCATATCTCAATTGCGTCGTAGAGGTCGATAGCGCCGTTGCCGGAGATGTCGCCCTGAACGGTTACTGTAATATCCCCGATAGAAACAAAATTTCTGTCATATTTTTCAGCATATTCCTGAGCTGTTGAATTTGTGTAGCCGTAGATTGTAGATGTATCTGAAATAGTATACTCATCGTTATAAATTTCACATTCAGGATTTTTTATAGTTATCTCTGAAAGACTTGAACAGTCGGCAAATGCCTTATATCCAATACTTGTTACGCTGTCAGGAATTGTTATGTCTGTAAGGCTTGTACAGCCGGAAAATGCACTGTTTCCAATGCTTGTCACACTGTCAGGGAGCGTTATATCTGTAAGACTTGTACAGCCGCAAAACACAAAATTTTCAATGATTGTCACACTGTCTGGAATTGTTATGCTTTTAAGTCCTGAACAAAGATAAAAAGCTTCATATTCAATATTAGTTACACCATCAGGAATTGTTATGTCTGTAATACTTGTACATTTCTCAAATGCGTGTCCGCCAATGCTGATCATACTTTCCGGAAGTTTTATATCTGTAAGGTTTTCACAATATTGAAACGCACTAAATCCTATAAACTTCACACTATCGGGAAGTGTTACGTTTGTAAGATTTGTACAGTTGTCAAATGCCATAGGGGCAATTCCTCTTGTTCCGTCTTTTATATCAGCAGTTGTTACATCTTTATCACAATCAATAACCCATGTATCTGCATATTTTACACCGATTTGACTTTCAAGTAATGCTGTGTCTTCAAATGTATTTCCTCCTCCAATGCTATTCACACTATCAGGAATTATTATATTTGCAAGACTTGTACAATTTTGAAATGCCCAGTTTCCAATACTCGTCACTGGCAATCCGTCAATTTCCTCCGGAATCTCAACTTCAGTTACAGACTCATCACAACCAGTTATTTCAATATAATCATCAGTTCCGTCGTTATCTGAATCCAAAGCACTGTAATTTAAATCTCCGTAAGTACCTGTAGTTCCAGCCTCAGCAATTAAAAAGTTTGCATTCGCACAAAAGATGCCTGCAAAACATATCATTGCCGTCACTACGCTTGCAATTCTCTGCCTTATCTTCATTCCATAGTCCTCCTTAAAATTTTTCCAAAAACAATTCTACCACTATTTTCTGAAAAAGTCAAACATTTACCATAATCAAATCATTTTTTTGCAAAAACAGCTGTTTTTTCTATACCATTTTAAACAAATTTATTTACAATTCAACAAAACTGCATAACTTTCCGGCTGATTGTATAGCAAAATTTTTTGTTTCCCTACCATTTTCCGCAGAAATGTGATACAATAGAGGTATAAAACAAAACGAGGTAAACTTATGGAATATATCAGCATAGGAAACGTAAAAATCAAAAAGACTGCCGCCCTTGCCCCCATGGCGTCGGTTGCGGACAGGGCATACCGGACGCTGTGCCGTGAGTACGGTGCCTGCTACACGGTAAGCGAGCTTATTTCCGCAAAGGGGCTCTGCTATCAGGACACCAAAACCGCCGAGCTTTGCACAGTGACCGAAAAGGAACGCCCAATGGCTTTGCAGCTGTTCGGCAGTGAACCGGACTTTATCGAAAGGGCAGTTGAGAAGTGCATGACCTACAAGCCGGATATTCTTGATCTGAACATGGGCTGTCCTGTGCCGAAAGTTGTCAATAACAATTCCGGCAGTGCACTTATGAAGGATATACAGCTTGCGGCGTCACTGGTGAGAGCGGCGAAGAGGGCGTCTGACGTTCCGGTTACTGTCAAATTCCGCAAGGGGTGGAACGCTGACAACGTGAATGCAGTGGAGTTCGCACAGGCTATGGAGGACGCCGGCGCAGACGCTTTAGCAGTCCACGGCAGAACGAGGGATCAGATGTACTCCGGCAAAGCAGACTGGAACATTATCACCCAAGTGAAAAAAGCCGTGTCAGTACCAGTTATCGGCAACGGTGATATAACAACGCTTAGTGACTGCCTTGCCATGTATGAGCAGACCGGCTGTGACCTTGTGATGATTGGTCGTGCCAGCTACGGCAATCCGTTTATTTTCCGGGAAATAGATTCCCATTTTGAGGGTACTGCGTACACTCCCCCCACCATTGAGGAGCGAATGGAAGTAATGCTTTACCACATAAGGCTGATTCTGTCGCAGAAAGAGGATGGCAGTGAGGAACGTGCCATGAAAGAGGCGAGAAAGCACGCATCATGGTACATGAAAGGACTTTACGGTGCGGCGGCGTTTCGTGCGAAGTGCTACAGCCTTGAAACCTACGAGGACGCTCAGCGGCTTGCGGAGGAGTTTCTGGCATTGCAGAAGTCGGCGAATGAGATTTAGGGAGGGATGAAAATGATAAACAGGCTTATTGAAGAAATGATTTCATATTACAGCGGCGACCCAAAGCGTATTCAGCATTTCATCAAGGTTCACGCCTTTGCAAAGCTGATAGGCGAAACTGAAAATCTGACAGAAAAGGAGCTTTTCACTCTTGAAACTGCCGCTGTGGTTCACGATATCGGCATAAAAATCAGCGAGGAGAAGTACGGCAGCTGTACCGGCAGTCAGCAGGAGACGGAGGGTCCGACCGAGGCTGAAAAAATGCTTAAAAAACTGGGGTTTGAGAGCGAAACGGTAAAGCGTGTGTGCTGGCTTGTGGGGCATCATCATACCTATTCGGGAATTGACAGTCCGGATCACCAGATACTGGTCGAAGCGGATTTTCTTGTCAATCTTTATGAGGACAGGTGCAGTGAAAAGTCAGTTCTTTCGGCGTATGAAAAGATTTTCAGGACTGAAACCGGAAAAAGGCTTTGCAAGACGATGTTCGGGATAAAATAAAAAAGACGGTTGATTTTAACCGTCTTATTTTTTACCTTTTTTCTTTTTCCGCACCGAAAACCCGAAATCCCCAAGCTTTCTTCCCAGCGCAAAATATTCGCCGTGGGAGTAGACGGCAAGACCTGCCTGCTGGAGATTCAGCTTGCCCTTGCTGTCGATGTACCGTTCGTCGATATCCGCACCGACAATTTCCGCCAGAAACATATCATGACTGCCCAGTGGAATTATTTGCTTGACAACACATTCAAGGCTCAGCGGCGACTCCTCAATCAGAGGAGCACTGACTTTTTGAGCCACAACAGCATGAAATCCGCAGCTTTTAAACTTGTCCACCTTAGCACCAGTCCTGACACCGCAGAAATCCGCCTTTTTGACAAGTGCGGAAGTGGTCAGATTGATAACAAACTCGCCGGATTCCTTAATAATGTTGTAGGAATACCGCTCCGGTCTGACGGAGATATAGGTCATGGGCGGCTTTGTGTTGCAGATTCCAGTCCAGCCGATGGTTATGATGTTTGGTTTTTCAAGTGTACCGCAGGACACCATTGCCGGAGGGACTGGTGAAAGAAGTGTTCCGCCGTTCCAGAATATTTTTGACATAATTTTTCCTTTCGTGATGCAGCTGAGCCAGCTGCACCGCAATTTATATTTTGAAAAATACTATTTGTAGGGGACGGCGCCCACGACGTCCCGATTGTTTTACGGATAAACAAACAAAAAAGCACAGCAAACAAAATTCGCTGTGCTTAGTTGGTGCACCATCGGGGGCTCGAACCCAGGACCCACTGATTAAGAGTCAGTTGCTCTACCAACTGAGCTAATGGTGCATATTGTGCCGGCATTGATATATTTTCCCAGGACGTGACCATCCAAGTATCTTCTACGCAGATGAGCTTAACTTCTGTGTTCGGTAAGGGAACAGGTGGGACCTCATCGCCATTAACACCGGCTGACTTCTTTAAATTGAAAAGAAAAGTAATTGGTTTGAACTCTGACAAAAGGAAA
>JALEVO010000101.1 GCA_022788225.1 Oscillospiraceae bacterium
AGTTCATTTTTTCTCATAGGGGCTGTGCCCCTATGAGAAAAAATAGGGTAAAGTTTTAGGAAGGGAGTTTGAGGGAGAACCCTTTTTCAAAAGGGTTTCCCTCAATAGGTTACGCATATAGCTGCCGTAAATTCTGATTTACACAAGTAATACAGTAACAAAAACAAGCCCGAAAGCGGTTCTTCCGGAACTCTTTCGGGCTGAAGTTTTCAATATGGGTACACTTGTGCGTGACAATTTTTGCATAAGAAAACAGGGCGGTTTTGCGTCCGCCCTGTCATATATCACAGTAATAAAATTACTTGTTAAGTCTTGCCTCAAGTGCATCAAGCTGTGCCCAGAGTTCGTCCGGAATCTTACCGCCCTTGTCAGCGATATCTTCCTTGTAGTATCTTCTCATTTCAGCGATTTCAGCTGTCCAGAGATCCTTGTCAACTGCAAGGAGCTTGTCCATGATTTCAGGAGTAACCTCGTCTTCGATACCCTCAACGTTAATGTCACCCTTCTTAGGAACATAGCCGATTGGTGTTTCTTCAGCGTCGATTGTGCCTTCACATCTCTTGATGATCCAGTCGAGAACTCTCATATTGTCGCCGAAACCTGGCCAGATGAAGTTACCGTTTTCGTCCTGCTTGAACCAGTTAACGTTGAAAATCTTAGGAGCCTTGTCGCCGAGCTTTTCGCCCATTTCGAGCCAGTGTGCCCAGTAATCGCCAACGTTGTAACCGATAAACGGCTTCATAGCCATCGGGTCATGTCTTAATACGCCTACAGCACCTGTTGCAGCAGCTGTTGTTTCAGAAGAAACAGCTGAACCAACGTAAGTACCGTGTGTCCAGTCAAATGACTGATATACCAGCGGAGTTGTAGATGCACGTCTGCCGCCGAAGATGATAGCTGAGATTGGAACGCCTGCCGGATTGTCAAATTCAGGTGAGATGCAAGGGCAGTTCTTAGCAGGAGCTGTAAATCTTGAGTTCGGGTGAGCCAGTTTCTGTGGCTTGCCGTCAGCAGCGATAACAGAAGTGTATTCCTTGCCGTTTACCTTTGCGCCCTTCCACTCTGTTGCATTCTCAGGAGGATTCTTGTCAAGACCTTCCCACCAGACTGTCATATCGTCATTGTTGATAGCAACGTTTGTGAAGATTGTGTCCTTCATTGTTGATGCAAGAGCATTGTAGTTGGACTTAGCGTTTGTACCAGGTGCAACGCCGAAGAAACCGTTTTCAGGGTTGATAGCATAAAGTCTGCCGTCCGGACCTGGTTTCATCCATGCGATATCGTCACCAACTGTAAATACTTCATAGCCGTCCTTCTTGTAGCCTTCCGGTGGGATAAGCATAGCAAGGTTTGTCTTGCCGCAGGCTGATGGGAATGCAGCTGAGATGTACTTAACTTCTCCGTCAGGCTTCTTAACGCCGAGGATAAGCATATGTTCAGCCATCCAGCCTTCGTTCTTGCCCTGATATGATGCGATTCTGAGAGCGAAGCACTTCTTGCCCAGGAGAACGTTGCCGCCGTAAGCAGAGTTGATTGACCAGATTGCATTGTCTTCAGGGAACTGAACGATGTATCTCTTTTCAGGGTCAACGTCAGCCTTTGAGTGAAGACCTCTTACGAAATCGTTTGATTCGTCGCCGAGGTTTTCAAAAGCCTGCTTGCCCATTCTTGTCATAATATTCATGTTGAGAACAACATAGATAGAATCTGTAACTTCAACGCCTACCTTAGCGAGAGGAGAGCCGATAGGACCCATTGAATAAGGGATAACATACATTGTTCTGCCCTTCATAGCACCGTCATACATAGGTGTGAGCATTGCTTTCATCTCATCCGGATCCATCCAGTTGTTTGTCGGACCAGCGTCTTCTTTATTCTTGCAGCAGATAAATGTTCTGTCTTCAACTCTGGCAACGTCATTCGGCAGAGTTCTGTGATACAGACAGCCAGGAAGCTTTTCCTGATTAAGTTCAATCATTTCGCCTGTTGAAATAGCTTCAGCCTTTAAAGCATCAATCTGCTCTTTGCTTCCGTCAATCCATACTACCTTGTCAGGTTTTGTGAGGGCTGTCATTTCTTCAACCCATTTTAAAACGTTGGGGTTCTTTGTCAGTGACATGTTTTTATCCTCCTTAGGTGTTTAAGCACTTTAATTAAGTGCATTTTTTTCGGATTCTGAAACGATTTATTTCAAAATCCCCTTCATTTTTATATTATAATCTTTTTTCAGAGTGATGTCAATAGAATTTGACCGGAATTGTGAAATTAATAACAATTTTCATTGTTTATTCACAAGATACAGCTGTTTTTCACAGGTGGAATTACTTTAACAAAAAACTGCCGTTGAATTAACAACAGCAGTTCTTAAATTACATGAAATTGTTCTGTACCTCACCATATATATCCTTCAAATATACTGGATTTCCTCTTTTTGTACTTTTTTTGAGTTAATATACCAAATCGGGATATTTATATTATACCAGAACGGTATAATAATGTCAAGGGGTTTTTGAAATGAGATTAAAATATTTAAGAGAACAAAAAGGCATAACCCAGCTAAAGCTTGCAATGGATCTGAATCTTAATCAGAACAGCATAAGCCGGTATGAAAAAGGCGTAAGGGAGGCTGACTATAAAACCCTTATAATGCTCGCTGATTATTTCAATGTTTCTATTGACTATCTGCTGGAAAGAACAGACAATCCGACATTTTATAAATAAAGGGATACCCTTGCAGGTGTCCCTTTTTTGCAATCAGACAAAAAAAGAGCTATGCAAAAAATGCATAGCCTGAAAAGATAAAGATATAGAGGGGGAATTAAGGATCAGTATTGAAGAACTTTTTTATTAAGCTCTTCCTTATCCATGTTTAGAGTATACCAGTTTATCCTTAAAATAATCTTAAAGGAAATAAATTATTTCCAATAGTTTATCGAAAAGGTCAATTCCAAAATATTAGGGGCGACCACTGGTCGCCCATTGGTTCCAGTTAATTTTCCGGTGCTGAAACCGGTTCAGCTGATTCATTGTTTTCCTTTCTTCTGAAAAGCTTTTTCAGATACACCCAGAACCTTTCATGATACCTGTCACAGAGTTCTGAAAAACCGTAAGCCGCAAGAGGTACAAAAAGCGTGAAATATGTGACATTATACTGCGGCATCGCCTCAAACAAAAGATGATAGAAGAATCCTCCGAGAAAAACAAGAGGGAGTACAGCGCAGAAAATATTCTGACGCATTTTCTTTTTCATAAGAATTATAAAAACTCCGGCTGCCGCAAAAACAAATACAAGTGACTGATAGAAGTTTGCAAAATTCAGTACAGCAACTCCGGCATTCCCTGTGTACATACTCTGTACAAATTCGCTTCTGTCAGTCCTTGAAGGTCTTGTTTCGCTGACCCATATCGACATATACAGCGGGTCATTCCACTGGCTCAGAGTTTTTTTGGTAAAGAAATGGGCACGTTCCGCCGCAGAACCTGCAAGTTCGCCGACACGTTCCCTGATGTCTTCCCAGCCGCTTTCTGCCGCTGCGTCACCGTCATGCTCTTTGGCGGCGTATCTTATGACAGTATACTCCGGATTATACCAGCCCGGTCGGTTGGGATTGCCTGTTTCATGAATTCCCATATCAAGCCATAAAACCATTGGTACTCCATCGCCCAGTGAAACGTCTGCTCTCTGCTCGTACTGATAAATTATCAGCGGATTCATACCGATACCCATAACAAGCGAAAGCACAAGGGCTGCAGCATTTTTTACAGACCACTTTTTCAGAAAGTCCAGCAGAAGAATGATACATACAGCAATAAGCACGATAAGACTGTTTGTTTTCAGAACCGAACCGATACCAATGCAGACCGCTGACAGCGGAACATAGTACCATTTACGCTTTTTTATAAGCAGACAGGCGAATACCACTGCCCACATTGAAAAGGCAAAGCCTGAAAGATTGCCGTAATGAAAAGTTGTGAAAAGAACAGGCTGTATGCAGCCGAAAAGGAAAAATGTTGTGAAGTTTGTGACTCTTCTGCTGTCAAAAGCAAGCTTTGCAATGACAATCAGCGCCGCAGCTATTGCAACAGACGAAAGCATATTGACAAGCTGAAGAACAAAATATGCATTATCCCCGAAAATCCTTATAGCAATTTCACAAAGAAAAGCATAGCCCAGCTGGAAAGGGTAATTGTAAAAATAATCGTTTTCAGAGAATATCAGAGGAGTATAATCATTTACTGCAAAGCTTTCCGCCGCAGAAGTAATACACCATGAATCGTGCGCCGGCATATTTTTTGTCAGCAGATTCCAGACAAGTCCCAGAACAAAGGTATAAACCAGAAGCGACGCACCAAAAATCCTGGAGTTTATCTTTTCCATGGGTTTTCGTAAAAAAAGCAGTCCGCATAGAAATACCACGGATATGCACAGAAGATTTATGTAAAAATTGTCATGTGTGAAAATGACTGTTGACGGGTCTTCCGGCGCATTGTACATTATGGTAGTATTAAGCAGACTCTGCATGGCAAGAAGTACGAAAATAAGCAGTGACAAAGCGAGTATGAACCAGCTTCCGAATGCTGATATTTTACAGCCCGCCCTGTTAAGCTTATTAAGCTTTCCGGCAAAGCTTGATTCTGTCAAATTAATCATCCTTTCATATTTATTATATAATTGTATTCTAATTATATAATTATTTATAATAAATGTCAAGAATATAAACAGAGGGATTTACATATATTTTCCTTTAAAAAAATTGTATGATTTTTTCAAAAAATACTTGACATGAGAATGAAAAATTGGTATAATAGCAATATACTAAAGTTAATCTTTGCAAAGGTTTATTTTATATGCGTTATTCAAAACAAAGAGAACTTATTTTAAACACTGTTTTACATAACCGTATTCATCCGACTGCGGAAAACGTTTATAAGCTTCTTAAAGATGATTATCCGGAACTCAGTCTGGGTACTGTTTACAGAAATCTCAATTATCTTGCTGAACATGATATGCTGAAAAAAATCAATGTTCCTGCTGGTTCTGACCGCTTTGACGGAACACTTTCACGTCATCAGCATCTTATATGCAGAAAATGCGGAAAGGTTTCTGATATCAGTATAGACGAGCTTTTAACGATTAAAAGCAGTATTTTAAAAAATACCGGCTTTGAAATTGATATAGACACTCTGGCTATTGAGGGAATATGCAAAGAGTGCGCTGAAAAATGACCATAACAGAAAATGGATACTTGAAATGCTAAACAAAGTATCTTCATTGTTCTTTTCTTTCTCTATACCACATCAAACAAAAAAGCGCCTTTTCAGGTGCTTTTTTGTTTCACAATTATAGTAAAGGCAACACCGCACAATTAACAGCTGACGCCTTTGCCGCACATCTGCTTGCAGATTTTCCGTCATATCACACAAAAATCTCTTGACATACGCCAGTATGCCTGCAAGATTTTTATGCAATCTGCCAAAAAATCTGACTTCGCATCTGCACGACAATAATTGTGCGGTATTGCCTAAACGAATTTTAAGGAGAATAAATGATTTTAAAAACTGCTGTCAAAAAAATAACCGATGCATTTTCTGAAAGCATTTATTTAAGAAAATCCCGGCGTAATATCAGAAAAAATACTGTTTACTGTCCGGTTTCAGAAATTAAACTTTCTCCCGGATTAAAGCGGGTAAAATCTCCGGTCAATGCACAGTATATTGTTACGGATTCCTGTCTGCCCCACCGTTTTATAAAAAAGTCCGGACAGACTGTCGCTGTAATATGCAGATTTGCCCATACGGAATTTTTCGGGGAATTTCAGCGGACAATACTTATGGCAGATTATCTTGTTTGTCCGGAAAATCAGAATGCTGAAACACTGCTTGACGAGTTTGAGGTGAACGGTATTTTTAAGGGACAGGTCATACACGGATATGACGAGAACCTTTTTGAAAATATCGTAAACGGCAGATACAGGAAAAGCACATATAAAAAGCGTAAAAAGAATGTACTGATATATTCCGGCTCTCTTGCACAGAATGGTCTGACTGCTTCGCTGATGAATCTGCTTTCATGTCTGAAAGACGACACGGATACTGATTACATGATAACATACCGTGAAAATTCTTTAAGAAATTCGCCGGAAAGACTGGAAAAAATACCTGAACAGTTCCGGCGCATACCCATTGCCGGAGGGTTCTGTCCGTCTGTTTCCGAGCTGATATGTTATCTGCTTTATTTTAAGCTTAATGTTTCATGGAAGCCTGTCGCAAAAAGGCTTGACCGCTTTTTCAAAAGGGAATGGCGGCGGCTTTTCGGCGGAATTGATGTAGATACGGCTATACAGTTTTCCGGCTATGAATACGGCGTTATAAAGCTTTTTCAGCAGTCTGGCGGAAAAAGGATAATTTTTGTACATAATGATATGGTTTCGGAAATAAAGTACCGCCATAATCAGCACCGCCTTACACTAAAAGAGGCTTACCGCAGTTATGACGTCGTTGCCCTTGTTACTGAGGACATGAAGGAAAGCACTCTTGAAATAAGCGGAACGGATAAAAATATGACAGTCATTCCAAACTGCCATGATTACCGGTCTGTCATTGAAAAATCACTTATGCCGCCGGAGTTTCAGCCGGAAACGGAATGCAATATTTCTTTAAAGGAACTTACAGAGATACTGGATTCGGATATGGACAAGTTTATAACTATCGGACGGTTTTCACCGGAAAAGGCGCATTTGCGGCTTATTGACGCTTTCAGTGATTACTGCCGCTTATACCCCGACAGAGAAACCTGTCTTATCATTATCGGCGGCAGAGGAGAACTTTATGAACAGACTGTAAAATACGCTGAAAAAACAGGTCTTAAAATTGTTCTGATACGCTCAATGGAAAACCCTATGCCTGTGCTGAAAAAATGCAGTCTTTTCATGCTGCCATCCGAATATGAGGGGCTGGGACTGGTTCTTCTGGAGGCTGACACTCTTGGAATACCGGTTTTTGCAACGGATATCCCGGGACCGAGGTGTTTTCTTAAACAATACGGCGGACTGCTGACAGAAAACAGCAGAGAGGGTATTTTAAAAGGTATGAGATATTATAATGAGGGGAAAATACAGCCTTTAAACATAGATTACGAGAAATATAACCAGTTATCGGCTGAACGTTTTAAAAATATTTTATGAGGTAAACTGCTATGAAAAAACTTATTAAACTTATTCCGGCGCTTCTTATGTCAGCAGCAATTCTGCTTAACATTTCCGGCACAGCTGTCTCCGCACAGTTCAGTGACAGCGGAAAGCACTGGTATTACTCCGATGACGTATCCTTTAAATACTGGGGGCTGACAGAAGTAAACGAATACGGCATACCCGTTGACAGTGAAAAATTAAGCAGCATAAGCTTTGACGGGGTAACTCCTGCAAGCACTTTTAAGATTGGTCAGGAGGATTATATAGTTGTTGCTTATGTTAATGAAGTTCCGGTAACAATAAATGTTAAAATCAGCATGAGGGGCGATGTCACCTCTGACGGAAAAGTCGATATTTATGATGCGATATTTATTGCCGGATATCTTTTAAACCTGAACCAGTTCAGCAGTGAATTTCACGAATTTACCGGAGATTATAACACCGATGGTCATGTTGACCTTTATGATACAATAGAAATATGCAGAATGATTCTTCAGCAGTCAGTTGTGGACAAGACTGAAGAGATAAAACTGCGTAATGAATATATAAACGAGGTTTTACGCCTTGTCAATATTGAAAGGACTTCAGCCGGTCTGAACCCGCTGACCCTTGACACAAGACTATGCACAGCGGCGCAGAAAAGAGCAGTTGAAATATCCACGCAAACTGATATCCAGCATACAAGACCAAATGGTACAAGCTGTTTTACTGTTCTTGATGAAATGAATATTCCGTATTTTTACGCAGGTGAAAACATTGCCGGAGGCTATCTGA
>JALEVO010000103.1 GCA_022788225.1 Oscillospiraceae bacterium
AGTTCATTTTTTCTCATAGGGGCTGTGCCCCTATGAGAAAAAATAGGGTAAAGTTTTAGGAAGGGAGTTTGAGGGAGAACCCTTTTTCAAAAGGGTTTCCCTCAATAGGTTACGCATATAGCTGCCGTAAATTCTGATTTAAGTCAATATAAAAGAAAAAAGCCGGAATTTCTTCCAGCCCCTTCCTTTGTTCTTTTGTTTTTTTCTGTTTTTTTCTTTTGCTCTACGCTTAATATTATACCACATAATTCCAGAAAAGAAATAGATAAAATGTGAATAAAATATTAATTTTTCGTGAATTGAATAAAAAATATTATTTTTCAAGGTACTTTTCATACAAGGAAAAATATGATATAATATAAATGCATCAGAGAAGTTTCATTTTTTATTCACGGCTGATGAAACTTTTAAATTTTTAACCCTTTGATTGGAGAATCATAATGATCTACACAGAACTTAAACAAAAAGCACTTGAAAAATACTTCGGAAGAATGAACGAACGCCAGAGGGAAGCGGTTTTTTCTGTCAGCGGACCAGTACTTGTTCTTGCCGGTGCTGGAAGCGGTAAAACTACCGTTATCGTAAATCGTATTGCCAACATGATAAATTTCGGAAACGCCTACTATGACACGGCTTATCAGGGCAGCGACGACGACTGCCGTGTCCTTGAAGAATATTTAAACGGAGCCGATGTGGGACTTGATACACTCAGAGATGCAATTGCCGTTTCACCCATTAAGCCATGGAACATACTTGCAATCACATTCACCAACAAAGCTGCGGGTGAACTGAAAGAAAGACTTTCGGCAATGCTGGGAGAGGACGCCCTTGACATTCAGGCAGCAACTTTCCACTCCGCCTGCGTGAGGATTTTAAGACGTGACATTGAAAGACTCGGCTATCAGCGTAGCTTTACTATCTACGATTCCGACGACAGCCAGCGTGTTGTAAAATCATGCATGAACGATTTAGGAATATCCGAAAAGCAGTTTCCGCCGAGGTCTGTTCTTTCTGAAATCGGTTTTGCAAAGGACAAGCTTATGACTCCCGAAGAGTACGAACAGAATGCCGGAACAGACTACCGCAAAACAGTCATTGCAAAGATTTACAAAGAATATCAGAAACGTCTTTTTGCGTCCAATGCAGTTGATTTTGATGATATTATTGTTCTCACTGTTAAAATTCTTGCTGAATACCCTGACGCTCTTGAATACTATCAGAACCGCTATAAATACATAATGGTTGATGAGTATCAGGACACCAACCATGCGCAGTTCAGACTTGTTAGTCTTTTGTCCGCAAAGCACAACAATCTTTGTGTTGTGGGCGACGACGACCAGAGTATTTACAAGTTCAGAGGAGCTACTATTGAAAATATCCTCAGCTTTGAAAAACAGTTTGCAGGCAGCAAGGTCATAAGACTGGAACAGAATTACCGTTCAACTCAGAATATCCTTGACGCCGCTAACTCCATTATCAAAAACAACTCCGAGAGAAAGTCAAAAAATCTGTGGACTGACAGCGGTGAGGGCGATAAAATTTACTGGTACAAAGCCAAGGACGAACGTGACGAAGCTGCATTTGTAGCGTCAAAGGTGCTTGAATCGGTCAAGGACGGCGGAAAGTACAGCGACAATGCGGTTCTTTACAGAATGAACGCCCAGTCCAACACGATAGAACAGGCATTTGTGAAAAGCGGTATCCCCTACCGTGTTTTCGGCGGTATGAGGTTCTATGACCGCAAGGAAATCAAGGACCTTACTTCTTATCTTGCAGTAATCAACAACGAAAATGACCTGCTGCGTTTCAGACGTATTATCAACGAGCCAAAGCGTGGAATCGGTGACAGTACCCTTGGAGTAATCATGGACATTACAACGGATTTAGGTCTTTCTCCTGTTGAGGTTATGAAAAATGCAGGTGATTACCCTATGCTTTCCAAAAAATCGGGTGCACTTAAAACCGCCGCAAAAATGTTTGAGGAACTGAAAACTGCCTCCGAGGAAATGCCTCTTGACGAGTTTTTCGACCTTATGCTTGAAAAGACAGGCTATCTTGACTACATGAAAAGTCTTGGGGACGAGGGGCTTACCCGTATTGAAAATATCGAAGAACTTAAATCGACTATCAACACATATATTGACGAAAGCGAAGAGCCGTCACTTAGCGAATTCCTTGAGGAAATCTCACTTTACACTGACCTTGACAAGATGGATTCCGACACCGACGCTGTTGTCCTTATGACTGTCCACTCCGCAAAGGGACTTGAATTCAACAACGTGTTTGCTGTTGGTATGGAGGACGGTATTTTCCCAAGCGGCAGGTGTTTTGGCAGTGACGAGGAAATTGAGGAGGAACGCCGTCTTGCGTATGTTGCAATTACCCGTGCAAAGAAACATCTGTATCTCAGCAGTTCCGCACAGCGAATGCTTTTCGGCTCAACACAGAGAAATGTCACATCAAGATTCATAAAGGAAATTGACAAATCACTCATTGAAAAGCATGACAATACCATTATTGCAAATACAGACAAGCCGCCTGTTTCAAAAGTCAACTCAATTTCACTTCAGCAGCAGCTTGCAAGCAACAAAGCAGCAAAATCCAAGTCAGTTTCCGGTGCTGATTACACTGTGGGTGAAAGAGTAAAACACAACATTTTTGGAGAAGGCACGATTTTAAGCGTAAAGAAAATGGCAAATGACGCTATGCTGGAAATTGCATTTGAAAAAGTCGGCACAAAGAAAATCATGGCAAACTTCGCTAAAATACAGAAATTATAATAACAAAAGGGACGCATTTTATCATGCGTCCCTCTTTGAATCTTAATACAAAAAATCCCCGATTAGAAAACCGGGGATTTTTATTTGCTGTCATTTAATTATTTCATAAGTGACTTAGCGATTTCAATTGCATCGTAAAGGTTAACGATACCGTCGCCTGTGATATCACCAGCAGCGAGCTGTTCATCTGTAAGCTCAACAGCCTTCATCATGTATCTGGAAATTTCAATTGCATCATAAAGGTTTACCTTACCGTCAAGTGTAACGTCACCTAACTCGTAACCGCTTGTTACAACATACTTGAGGTTGATCTTGCCAGCAGCATATGTCTGAGCATCTGTGCCGTCAGGACCTTCAAGAGTTACAAGACCATATGGAACTGTCTTGAGAACGAGGTCAAGTCTTTCAAGGTTAGCATCTGAGAAACCGCAGTTTCCAGCCTGAATTTCCTTAACAACCATAAGAGCTGTTTCTTCCAGTGTTGCGCCAACTGCTACGTCACCAACGTGAGCAATTGCCTTTGAAACTGCTTCAGAGATCTGAGCGTCTGTGTAGTTCATACCTACAACATCGTTGATCCAGTACTTAACAACGCCGTTAACAGTTGTTGCGCCTGAAGCCTCAACGATACCCTTGTTTACAACAGCAGCTGTCATGAATGAAGCTACGTCAAGGTTGTCAAGTGTAAGAGTTGCAGGAACTACGATTGTAACTTCCTGGCTTACAAGACCGAATGCAAAGTTGTCAACACCTACGACTGTCTTGCCATCGATTTCTGATGGGATAACAATCTTTTCAGCTGTCTTATCTGTATAGTTAGTGATTACAACACCAGCTTCAACTTCTCTTACAGCAAATGCTGATTCTGTTTCGTCAGCAGCAAATACACCAGCAGCTGGCATAGCAGCAAGCATAGCTGCAGCGCTTACGCCTGCCATGATTTTTTTAAGTGAATTCTTCATGTTTATTCCTCCAATTTTATAATTATATTATTATAATATCATTTTGACTTATATTTGTCAAGAGATTTTGATATTTTTAGCATTGGCACATTGCATGAAAAATCAGGCACAAAAATTGAAATATTTAGGTTAAATTCAGTTTTTAAGGAAATATTTACAAGATAGTATACTCGAAATTTTCCCATAACAATTCTGTTCCGATGTCAGTTCCCGGCGGAAGAAGTGCCATCGCTATAAACAATGTATCGCCTTTTCCGTCATCAGTACGCTGGATTGTGGCGTACTCTCCTTCAATAGAAATCACTTTATATCTGTAAGGTCCCATGTTTTCTCCTTTTATCAATACTCCCTGTCAAAGGTTATAACGGCATAGTAAGCCGTATCCATTTCATCAAGCTTTTCATCTATAATACGTCTGATATCATTTTCAGTACAGCTGCATTTATAGGGCACAACTATATCAAAAATCAGATTTGTGTGAGTGTCACCGGAAACAACTCTGAAATCGTGAATATGAAGCGACTGGTCAATGCCCTTTACTATGGTTCTCATCATTTCACGCAGTCCGTTAACGTGCTCATTGTCCGTTTCGATAGGGTCCATGTGAATGGTCATCATAATATTCAGCTTGTCATGTATCTCACGTTCAACCATATCTATCATATCGTGAACTTCCACAAAATCCTCTGAACTTTTTACTTCCGCATGACAGCTGCCTATCATATTCCCCGGACCGTAATTGTGAATAACAAGGTCATGTATACCAATTATTTTTTCATTGCCGTCTACTATTTCCTTTATCGCAGCAATTATCTCGGGGTCTGCCG
>JALEVO010000115.1 GCA_022788225.1 Oscillospiraceae bacterium
GCAACCACATACGCTACCTTGCAAACAACGGACTTGTCCCTTCCGTCAAAATCGGTAACAAGATTCTGATAAACTGGGACAAGCTGATGGAATACCTTAATACAAGTACTCTTACACCTGATAAGGATTCCGGCGGAATCCGAAAAATCACAGCATAAATGAAAGACCGGAACGCATCACAGGCGTTCCGGTTTAGTCAGCGAAAGGAGTTAATCACATGGCAACAGTAAGGAAACGTGTATCAAAAAAAGGCATCATTTCATACTATATCCGAAGTTTCGACGGGTATGACAGCAATGGAAAACAGATAGAACGTACTAAAACCTGGAAACCCAAAGCTGGTATGTCTGAGAGGCAGATAGAAAAAGAGCTTCAGCGTCAGATAGTCATGTTTGAGGAAGAGGTGAGCAACGGGGCATGTTTTGACAATAATACCCGTTTTGCAGAATACGCATGGAACTGGCTTGAAAACAATAAGCCTCCTCAGCTTGCTCCCAAAACCTATGAACGATATAAAGCGTTGCTTGTAAATATCTGTGCAGGAATAGGAGAAATCAAGCTATGCAAACTACAGTCCCACCATCTGCAGGAGTTCTACAATAATCTTCGTGAGAATGGTATTAAGAAAATCGGAAGTTATGCCTATTCAGACAAGCTGGCTGATTTTGTAAGGAGTAATTCTATTACGAGGGCAAAGCTTTCAGAATTAAGCGGAGTGAGTGCGACAACTGTATCATCGGCGTGCAGGGGATTAAGAGTGAGCATTGAATCTGCTGAAAAGATTTCTGCGGCACTTGGATTCAGGGTGAATAAGCTGTTTGAAGTTAACAGTAAAGCAAGTGGATTATCCTCAAAAACAATTTTTCACCACCACAGACTTATCAGTACCATACTTGCTCAGGCAGCAAGAGACAGAATAGTACCATTCAATGTGGCTGACAAAAACTACATGAAAGCACCGAAACTTGAACGCAAAGAGGCAGTTTTCCTTGATGATAAGCAGGTGAGGGAAGTGCTTGAACTTCTTGACAATGAACCTTTAAAGTGGAAATTAGCTATGTACCTGCTGATTTTCGGTGGTATGAGAAGGGGCGAGCTGATGGGACTTGAATGGAGCGATATTGATTTTGAAAATCATGTCATACATATCCGTCAAACCAGTCAGTATGTCAAAGGCATGGGGATTATAACCAAATCACCCAAGAACGACTTTTCTGAAAGAACCATAAAGCTTTCTGATATGGTTTTCAAACTACTGGAACAATACAGAAGTTACTGGCTGAAACTGCGTGACGAGCTAACAGGTTACTGGCAGCCGTTTATCGAAATAACCCTTGCAGACGGCAGCAAAAAGACAGTAAGGAATGACCGATTGTTTATCAAGGACGATACAACACCTATGAATCCGGATTCTTTAACTGAATGGGTGTCGAAATTTGTCAAAAAGAATAATCTTCCGCATTTTTCGCCTCATTCTCTCAGGCATACCCATGCAACGATTCTTATCGCTAACGGGGTAAATATTCCGACAGTTTCAAGAAGGCTTGGACATTCAAGCATTTCTACTACTACAAAGGTGTATGCTCATGCGATACAGTCAGCAGATGAGATTGCTTCCGAGGTTATTGACGACAAACTTAATCCTCAAGAAAAGGTGAAATAAGGAAACAAGTAACGGGTACGTCATCTTTAACGTACCCGTTAATTTAGTCTTTGCTGAGAGCTTTATTTATCATATCTTCTGACAACCCTAATGCTCTCAGATTAGCTTCAAGCTTTGCTCTTTCCTCAGCTCTGCCTTTTTGAAGTCCAATTTGTTCGCCTTTTTGAAGTCCGATTTGTTCGCCTTCGGCAATACCCTCACGTCTTGCATGACCTAAAGCGGTAGCCTCATCATGGAGAGCTTTTTCTCTTAATCTGGCAGCTTCCTGGATTTTTTCATCATCACTCATTTTGTGGATTATCATTACTGCTTTCTGAATTTCAGATACATTTGTTTCTTTAAGCATATCCAGCTCCTCCTCACTTTCGGCATTAATAAGCTGCAGCCACAGCTCCATACGGTTATCTTTGTTTACTTTTTTATTAACTTTTTTAAGTTCAAAGAAATGTATTGCACACTTTTCAGATAAAACCTCATGACGTGTTGTTTCCATTACTTTAAATAAAGAATGATATTCAGGACAGTCGAACATATTAAAGTTTATGATGTTGATAGAAATACTTTGCTTTAAATCACCGTATTCATCTCCACTTTTAAGTTCACCGCTGTAC
>JALEVO010000126.1 GCA_022788225.1 Oscillospiraceae bacterium
TCTTGTCCGACTGCACAAGCCTTATCGGTGTTATAATTCCTGAGAGTGTTACATCTTTAGGGAATAATGCATTTTATGGCTGCACTGGTCTTGAAAGCATAACAATACCACATAATATTACAAGCATTGAAAATGATACATTTTCCGGTTGCAAATATCTTGAAAGTGCCATAATTTCTGAAGGTGTAACAAATATAGCGAATAATGTTTTTTCCGGCTGTTCACTGCTCCAGGAGGTAACTATCCCTGCAAGTGTGACAAATATAGGAGCCAATGCTTTTTATAACTGCACAACTCTTGAAAGCATAACAATAAAGAATCCTATCTGTACAATTTATGATTCCGCAGACACAATTTCGGAAAATGCCGCTATATGTGCGTATGGAAGATCAACCGCTTATGAATATGCCCAGAAATACGGAAGAGAATTTGTTTTATTAAATGAAGAACCTGCTGTGACTACTCCGGCAGTAACAACCACAATTACAACTGAAGCTATTACTACAACTACTACAACGACGACAACAACAGTTCCTGTTGCTACAACAACCACCACTACTACCACAACAACAGTTCCTGTTACTACAACCACAACTACAACAACGACAGTTCCTGTTACTACAACCACGACGACTACTACCACAACAGTTCCCGATACTACAACTACAACAACTACTACCACTACAATTCCTGATACTACAACATCTACTGATCCGGTAACTACAGTTGCAACTACTTCTACAACTGTACCTGTTACCACAATATCTGCTGCGGAAACTACTTCTGAAACATTTCCTGTTACTACAGTAAATACAGAAATATTTGATGTTTTAGAAAATAACGGTAAAATCATTATCCTTAACTGTAAAAACCCTGTGAAAGATATTGTTGTACCGGAAATGATAGATGGAAAGACTGTTTCAAAGGTAAATGATTACGCTTTGATTAGTGATAAAATAGAAAGCGTTACATTTGAAAATCCCGACATTGAAATTGCTGATTTCGCAACTACAATCAATGAAGACGCTGTGATTTACGGTTACTGGGATTCAACCGCTCATGATTATGCAGAAAAATATGAACGTGAATTTGTTTCCCTTGACGGTGAGCCTGAGTATCTTCCGGGTGATATTTCCGGCAACAATAAAATCGACCTTTACGATGCAATTGAGATATGCAAGAGTATTATGGGTATGAGAACGTTTACTGATGCAGAAAATAAAATCGCCGATTTTGACGGCAACGGTAAAGTTGATTTGTATGACGCTATCGGTATTGCCAAGAAACTGCTTGAAAAGTAAATAGCTTATTTCAGAGGTGACCAGATGGTTGCCTCTGATTTTTTGTATTCATGAAAATTATACTCTACTGCACTCTTTTCTAAATTTCCCCATAATATTTACTTATTACAGGAAATGTGATATAATAATACAATAAAAAGGAAAAGAGGTAAAAATATCATGTGGTTTTTCAGCAAAAATAAAGACGATTTATCTTCTGAAGAAAATAAATCGGACATCAAAAGAAAATATCTTATTATCGGCGGAATATGCATAGCAATAGTATTGATATGTGCAATAGTGATATTCTCCATTTTCAAGGATAATTCTAAGTCTGAAAGAAAATTATCAGGAGAAATAATCAGTACTACCGCTACAACCGAAAAAGCAGTAACAACTGTCACTACTACCAAAATAGTACAGCAAGGAAAGCTTTCAGGAAATGTACTTGATGAAGAGGGGAAAGTAATTCCTGATGCAGACATTTTAATCAGTAACAAGTTAACCACCCGAAAATACAACTGCAAATCAAACAAACAAGGTGAATTTTCTATTGAATTGCCAGACGGAATTTATACAGTTGTGGCAACTGCTGACGGATATGAACAGGTGAAAATTTTTGATGTTCAGATAGCAGATGGCAAAAGCGTTTCTTTAAAAGGCAAAATCAAGCTTAAACCTGAAATCAATTATGAGGAGTTATACTATGACTATGTAAGTAACACTCTTATAGATAAATACGGACTTGCTGCAATGAATCCGTTTGTTATGACAAATGACGGCACATATGGAGCAGTCGAATATATTCCGTATGAATCGTTTGGGCTTGTAAGTGCCGATATTGCAGATTACAACAATGACGATATTCCAGATATGCTTACAGTAGTTTACGGTGAAGCTGAGGAAGATTATACATGGACATTGCAGCTTTATACCTATAATAAAAAAAGCAAAAAAATCGAATCTTCAGCAAATTATACTTTTAATTCTGATAAAAAGAATTACTATTTTTTCTATAACAATGCCATACAAATAGAAGTTTCAGCCGGATATGTTATTGTTTCCAGCCCATATTGTTATTACGAAGGAACAACTACTGACTATGTTGTACTTTCATCAGATGACCTTTCAGAAGTTGTGAATTTTCATTATCTGGCACACGGCGGATATATGCTTGAGATTAATGGCGAAGTAATTGATTATGACATAACAAGCGAAAATATGACATACGAAGAATTTTCTGATTTGTATGAAAGCGCCATTGCAAACAGTGTGTCGGAAGAGCTGAATAGAATCGGATTGAATTATAAGGAAATTGACGTTTCAGACGGACTTGAAATAACGCTTGATAATTCCAGAATGATTACATATTACAGTGTTGATGATGAGCAGAAAATCATCACCCCAGGTGATAAAACAAATCTTCGTGAAAAGCTTGGAATAGAATACGATACTTCGGTTATTTACGGACCGGAAATAGAACCTCCTACTGAGCCTGAAACAGAACCGGTCACTGAATCAGAGAATGAAAAAATACTTTTAGAAACAGTCGAATATGATGCAAATGGTGATGGTCAGAATGAAACTATTGAAGTATATGAAGAAGGAATGTTGACAACATTCCATGTAATATCTTCTGATGGTTCTTATAATGATTATATTTCTTATCCAGGTGCGGATAATATTAGTACTTATTATATAGTGTACGACAAAAATGTAGGCAAGTCATATATTGCATTTGTGCAGTCAGGCGGAGGAGCAATGTATCAAACTTTTTATATTGAAAGTGAAGAACTGGGTATCTGTGTTCGTGCAGAAGTTAATAACGATGGGTATGGTACAGAAATCGAACGTATATATACAATAAATGGCGAGGAAGTTTCCAGAGATGACTATATTAATTATATAAGTAATATAGAGCTTCTTTATTCTCTTTATGATGGCAATATTATTGAATACGGAATGAATTACTAATGAAAATATAGTTTTTCTCAAAAATATTTTTTACTTTTAACGAAAAATGTAATATGATTATTTGAATTATACACAATGGGAATTGCAAAAAATTGCTCGTTAGCACAGAGGTGACCAGATGGTTGCCTCAGATTTTTTGTATTCAATACTCTCCTGCTCTTGCAATCCGCTGGACAATGTGATATAATAAAGTCATGAAATGGGGTTGATGTCAATGAAAATTGACCATGAAAGTCTTATAGGAACATTTGAACAGAAAAGAGAGCTGGTACGAGGTTTTAACCTTATGGACGATGACTTTTTCGCTGTTGTAATGCAGGACGAAAAGGCTTTTGAGGTAATGCTGAGAATTTTGACACAGCGTGATGATTTACACGTAATCAAGGTCAGAACACAGTATAATATCAGAAATCTTGTAGGTCACTCGGTTGTTCTTGACGGTTTTGCTGAGGATTCGCAAGGAAAACTTTACAACATCGAAGTACAGGTTGAAAATAACGATTACCACCCTAAGAGAGTAAGATATTATCAGTCCAATATAGATATTTCTATGCTTGAAAAGGGTAAAAAGTACTCTGAACTCCCTGATGTGTATCTGATATTTATTTCTGCTTTTGATATTTTCAGAAAAAATCAGAATCATTATGAAGTAAAAAGAATGCTGGATGGATTTGATTGTGAAGTGTCAAATGGTGTCCATGAGTTATACTTTAACAGTGCAGTAAAAGACGATACTGAAATATCTGAGTTTTTGCAATATTTAAGAAACAGCGATTCCGGTAACGACAAGTATGATAGTTTATCCGACAGGGTAAAATACTATAAGGAAACTGAAGAAGGAGTGAAACATATGTGTGAAGCTGTAAGAAGTTATGGTGATGAACGTGAGGCTATTGGTAAAGCTGAAGGTGAAGCTAAAGGTGAAGCTGTTAAGTTGGTAGAACTTATTAAAAGAATTATGAAGAACACAAATTGTTCCCTTGATGAAGCTCTTTCTATGACTGGATGTACTATGGAAGAATATGACAAAAGCGTAAAACTGATTGAGTCATTGTAGAAGTAGTTATTAATTAATAATGCATAATGGTTGAGTCGGTAGCTGTCATTGATGTACATCTACCGATACATCTACGCCGACAAAAAAATATGTTTTTTTTAATTTGAAAAGCCAATAGTAAAATGTGATTTTTTGCCTAAACTACGCTATTTGAGAGCTTATATCGAATGAAATTACAAGCAATCTTGGATTCTCATAACCCGAAGGTCGTTGGTTCAAATCCAGCCCTCACAACCTATATCACCTAAGACCGTGCTTAATGTACTTTGTATGTTAAACACGGCTTTATTTTTTATGTCTATACGCTTGATAAGCAGATGTATAGCCGCCTCGTCTGGGCTGTTCTTCAATGCCTCGAGCCAGTTCTTAACCTGTTCAACCGTGTAATCTTTGGGCGGTTCTGTTGCCTGTAAGCATGCTATTTCCTCTTTCAGGCTTTTCATTTCCACGCCGATATCTGAAACAACCTCAGCCGGCAGAACACCGCTTGAAAGGTTCTGCATGAGTGTATCATAGCGCTGTTGCTTTTCGTCTATCTTCTGTTTGAGTATCGTGTTAAAGTCCTCTATGCGCTCTTTCTCTGCACCCTTGTACTCTCTCAAAGCCTTTGTGATGCGCTCCTGGTTCTCTGGTGAAAGCAATGTAACAAGGTACTCTTTAGCCGCCCTGTCAACCTCGCTCATCTGAACCGCAGGCGCACCACATTTCTTTGAACAGTAAAAGTAATGGTATGTATGCCCCTTTCGTTCTGACTTCATACCGTGCATTTTAGCACCACATTCGCAGTATACAAGACCGCTGCATAAATAACCGGCTTTCTTTCCTGTCTGTTTGCGTTCACTCATAATCTTTTGCACCTCTTCAAATTGTGCCTTGTCGATAATAACCGGCAGGGCGTTTTCTATTCTTATGGCGTTTGGTTTGGTTCTCCTGTCTGCTCTGTTCTTCTCCTGTTTGAGGGAATACACATACACGCCTGTATACTTCTCGTTACGGAGCATTTCATATATCTGAGTATACTTGATAGGCTTTCCCCTCTTGCCTGTTATGCCCCTTTCTGATAGCTCTGTGATGATGTCTTTATATCCCCTACGATTCAAAGCAGCATCAAAGATTTTTCGGACGTATTCCGCTTCCAGTTCGTTGATAACATACTGTTGATTTACCACGTCATAACCGAACGGAGGGCAACCGCCATTGTGTAAGCCTTTCAGGGCGGTTTCTTTCAAGCCTTTTCGGGTTTCAGCGGCTAAGTTGTCAATGTAGTATTCAGACAGCGACCACATCAGAGTACGCATTATTTTAGCCTCGTTGCTGTTCCCGAAGTCCTGAGCCGTTGCGATTAGTTCAACGCCCATTTCCTGGAGCTTTGCAGTAAGGTTGACGTGTTCCCCTACATTTCGGGCAATACGGTCATATTTGTGTATCAGGACCGTTTCAAAGGTCCCCTTGCGGCAGTCCCTTAACATCTTCTGATACTGCGCACGGCTTGCGGTCTTTGAGCCTTTACCGCTTACCGCCTCATCTGCGTACACTTCTATGACGTTGTAACCCTTAACAGCTGCATAGTCCCTACACGCTCTTACCTGTGCATCTATGCTTTCTTCTGACTGCTTATCTGAACTGTATCGGGCATATATTACGGCGTTCTTCACTGGGTTCACTTCCTTTCTGAAAGCGCAGATTTGCGCCGTCCTTTCTGAATAGGTCGGCTCAAAATATAGCCGGTCGACTCTCCAATTTTGGGGAGTCCTCAAATCTGAGGAGATGTGTCCAAATCTGGTTTAATCTTCATTGTCCGGCTTTGTGTACTTCTCCTGTTCTGAAAGGTCTGTAATGTATTCATTGGCTTTATGTTGTCCGAGAGTGTTAAGTTTATTATATTTCATGATCATATCAACTTTTTCTTTTTTTTCATAAGGATTAAGTACACCATTAGTTGCTACAAATCCGTCATCTGATTCAGGCAAAATCATAGGCATCGGCTGAACTGAAATCAAATCATTAATATTAATTTCTAAAGCATTGGCAATAGCATCGAGTTTATCAAAATTAGGTTGTCTTTCTCCTGCTTCATATCTACGAATACTATTTACGCCTACATTCACTTTTTGAGCTAATTGAATTTGGGTTAATCCTTTAGATTTTCTATATTTTTTTATATTTTCTCCAATTGTCTTTGTCATTGTACCACCCCTTAAAAAACATTATAGCACAATTTCGCCCCAATTGGAACACTTTTTTTAAAAAAAATTCAAAAAGCACTTGACAAGTGCCCATATATGGGTTATAATATAGAAAATCGCCCATAATTGGGCGAAATGATACACAGCCGCAGAAGAGAACCGACCCCGGAAGTAAACGGCAGCGGAAAACTTAAACGGGTGTATTAATAAATTCATGGAGGTGAAAACATGACAGCAGATAAAAGAAAGCTTGAAATTGCAATGGCTAAAGCTTGCATTACTCGCAATGAGCTCCAGGATAAAGCCGGAGTAGGCTTGAACCAGGTTAAAGCTGTAATTTCAGGTAAAAGCGTTAAGCCATGCACTTTCGGAAAGATTTGCAAGGCTTTAGGCGTAGAAGTTGAAGAACTGATAGAAAGAGAGGTGTAAGCATGAGCAAGGACAACATTTGCACAGGCGTACCGGTACAAGCCACTATGATTAAAGTCAACGGCAAGTATGTTATTGATTACACAAGCGAATTTACAAAGTGCGTTGACATTCCGGCGGACGTTATCGCTCGCTTTCTCCTTGAAAAAAGCGGTATAACTCCGGTACATAAGGGCGGTGAGAATGATTGAGTATACTTGATTTGTCAGATGTGCCAAAGGATAGACCAAGTTTTCTGACAAGTGAGGGGCTGACCGACCACTTTTTCACAATCTCCATGGACGAGCATGAACGTGCTGAGAATTTCAGGGTAATCATGGACAAGGCAAGAGAGTTAGGCGTATCTGATACGGTTTTTCAGCATTACCAGGAACAAGCCACCCTGTGGAAAGTACCCGAACTGTGGGAAACTCCAAAGCCGTTCGGTCAAGAGGTTCAGCTTGCTGAATTTCCGTTAAGTTGTTTACCCGGAATATTAGCGGAATATCTGAAAGCCGTTGCAAGGTATGTTCAGGTATATCCCGAAATGGCTGTACTTCCCTTGCTTTCCGTTCTGTCCTTATGCGTACAGGATAAGGCAGTAGTTAAGCACCCGGGGAACAACCACACTGAACCGCTTAACCTCTACACCATGACCATAGCTGCACCAGGAGAACGAAAAACAGGCAGTTTCAAGGAGTTTATGAAACCTGTCAAGGAATATCAGGACTATTACAACGAGATAAACCGCAGCAGGGTTGAAGAATACCGTTCAAAGCGTGACTATCTCGAGGGTCAGAAAAAGAAATACACAACCGGACCAAAGGCTAATCTTGAAATGGCTATTGATTACACAAAACAGCTTGCACAACTTGAACCAGTTCACGAATTAAAGCTTAATGTAAGTGATGCAACCCCCGAGGCTTTGGCGTGGGAAATGTATTTGCAGGGCGGTAAAATCGGTGTACTGGGTGACGAGGGCGCAATATTTGATGTTTTAAGCGGCTTGTATTCGGGCGGTGCTACTAACCTTAATATCTTTCTGGAAGCGTATGACGGCTCAGATTATTACATTACAAGGCGTACCAAGGAAAACATTGACCTTAGAAACCCCTTGCTTACTATGGGGCTAATGGTTCAGCCGGAATTATTCATACAGGCAATGAATAATCAGGTATTTTCCGGGCGTGGTTTTATTCACCGCTTTTTGTTCTCGTTCCCCGACAGTAAAGCCGGATATCAGGCATTGAGAAGTGAAAACATTCCGGAGAATCTCCAAAGGCAATACAGCGCACTTGTCAACCGTCTGCTAAGACTGCCGAAATCAGACAAGCCGCCTGTTATGGTTTCTGATAACGAGGCTTATAATATTTATGATGATTACCACAATCATTTACAGGTTAATATGCGCCCTGGCGGTATCTTCGAGAATCTGAAAGAGTGGGCGGCTAAACAGTTTGCAAGGTGTATGAAAATAGCTGCTATACTTCATTTGTGTGAACATGAACCAAGTGAAATTATAAGCGGTCAGACCGTTTTAAACGCTGTCAGCATTGCAATGTGGACTGAAAACCACGCCCTTAAAGCTTTAAGCACGGAAATGCTTGATACAACCGAAAAGGACGCTAATTATGTGCTTGAAAGAATTAAGACAGCGGACAAACTTGAATTGACAAAAGGTCAGATATTAAGATTGTGCCGGAAGTTCAACGCTGATGAAATTGCTGAACCTCTGGAACTGCTCGAAGATATGGGATATATCAGATACATACAGCCGCCACCAGGAACAAGAGGCAGACCACCCGAAAATTATAAAATCAATCCGTTGGTATTTGAATAAATTCCTTTTATTCCCTTATTCCCACCGCACGCCTATAAAATTGAAAATATTCCACAGGGGGTATTACTCCGAAATTTAACAATAGTTATT